>NZ_JBFOCW010000035.1:0-65126 GCF_040908005.1 Aeromonas sp. s1(2024)
AACGATAACCAACTGGCGATGTTATTCACGCTGGCCAACCTGTTTCGGGCGGACCAAATGATACGTCAGTGGGAGAGATCTCACTAAAAACTGGGGATAACGCCTTAAATGGCGAAGAAACGGTCTAAATAGGCTGATTCAAGGCATTTACGGGAGAAAAAATCGGCTCAAACATGAAGAAATGAAATGACTGAGTCAGCCGAGAAGAATTTCCCCGCTTATTCGCACCTTCCTTAGGAAATCTACTTTACCACGCAAACGATATGAAAATGAAAAGACACTACTCGGGTGTCTTTCTTATTGTTGGGTGTTGGAGCCAACTGGTTGGAGGCTATGACCCCTCCCCGCTTTGCCCCGTAGCCAAATCAGATCGGGGTGATGGCGGTGATATGGGCCGAACCATCCAGGGATTGGAAGATCTGCACCACGGCTTCCCCGTGGATCGGGTTGGGCAGCGGCACCATGGTTTTGCATTTGAAACGGTAACTGGTACGCCTGCTATCACTTGGGGGGATTTTGAAGGAGTGCTCCCTTCCCATCTTTTGATGCTGGACACAGTGGCACTTAACTTTCTGGGCATAACACTCGTGGATGGCCTTCAGAGGCTATGCAGCAAAGCCTTTCCTCTGCCCGGAGAAACCACAACCTGCCGCCGTGTGTGGATGCGATAGATGAGGTTCTGCCGATCGACTCGGGCACTCACCACGACAACATTGGTAACAGAGCCCTCACCCCTTCGCCAGGAGCAAAATTTTCTCGCAAACGATTGGAAAAAGAAAAGGCGCCTCAAGGGCGCCTTTTTGACAGTTTTGCGTTACCGCTGGGAGAGAGGCGTTAGCCGCTTATTCCCACGCCTTTTATTCCCACTCAATGGTTGCGGGCGGCTTGCCGGAGACGTCGTACACCACGCGAGAGATGCCGTTGATCTCGTTGATGATGCGGTTCGACACGTGGCCGAGGAAGTCGTACGGCAGGTGGGCCCAGTGGGCGGTCATGAAGTCGATGGTCTCGACGGCGCGCAGCGCAATGACCCAGTCGTACTTGCGGCCATCGCCCATGACGCCGACGGAGCGCACCGGCAGGAAGACGGCGAACGCCTGGCTGACCTGGTTGTAGAGGTCGGCCTTGCGCAGCTCTTCGATGAAGATGGCGTCAGCCTTGCGCAGCAGGTCGCAGTACTCTTTCTTCACTTCGCCAAGCACACGCACGCCCAGGCCAGGACCCGGGAAGGGGTGACGGTAGAGCATGTCGTAGGGCAGGCCGAGTTCGAGGCCGACACGGCGCACTTCGTCCTTGAACAGCTCGCGCAGCGGCTCCACCAGACCCATCTTCATCTCTTCCGGCAGGCCGCCGACGTTGTGGTGGGACTTGATGACGTGGGCCTTGCCGGTCTTGCTGGCAGCGGATTCGATGACGTCCGGGTAGATGGTGCCCTGGGCCAGCCACTTGGCGTTCTTGAGCTTCTTGGACTCGTCGTCGAACACTTCGACGAAGACGCGGCCGATGGTCTTGCGTTTGGCTTCCGGCTCGTCAATGCCCGCGAGGGCGGAGAGGAAGCGCTCTTCGGCGTCGACCTTGATGATGTTCAGGCCGAAGTGATCGCCGAACATGTCCATCACCTGCTGGCCTTCGTTCAGGCGCAGCAGGCCGTTGTCGACGAAGACGCAGGTCAGGCGATCGCCGATGGCGCGGTGCACCAGCATGGCGACCACGGAGGAGTCCACGCCGCCGGAGAGGCCCAGGATCACCTCGTCGTCACCCACCTGCTCGCGGATGCGGGCAACGGCGTCGTCGATGATGGTGGCCGGGGTCCAGAGGCATTCGCAGCCGCAGATGTCCTTGACGAAGTGTTCCAGCATACGGGCACCCTGACGGGTGTGGGTCACTTCCGGGTGGAACTGCACGCCGTAGAAGCGCTTGGCCTCGTCGGCCATGGCGGCATGGGGGCAGGTGGCGGTCTGGGCGATGGTGGTGAAGCCGGCGGGGATCTCGGTGACCTTGTCGCCGTGGCTCATCCAGACGTCCAGCAGGGCATTGCCGTTGTCGGCAATGGCGTCTTCGATGTTGCGCAAGAGGGCGCTGGTCTTGCCGGACTGGCCCAGCACTTCGACCTGGGCGTAGCCGAATTCACGCAGGTTGGAGGACTGCACCTTGCCGCCGAGCTGCTCGGACATGGTCTGCATGCCGTAGCAGATACCGAACACCGGCACACCGGCGTTGAACACGTACTCGGGGGCGCGCGGGCTGCCCGCCTCGGTCACTGATTCCGGGCCGCCGGAGAGGATGATGCCGCTCGGATTGAACTCGCGGATCTGCTCTTCGGTTACGTCCCAGGCCCACAGCTCGCAGTAGACGCCGATTTCACGGACGCGACGGGCGATGAGCTGGGTGTACTGGGAACCGAAATCCAGGATAAGGATACGGTGGGCGTGAATGTCTTTAGTCATTTTATTCCTGCATCAGGCTGATGTTGTCACAAAAAGCACGGGATAAAAAAAGGGTGGAAAAACGGGGCGCAGAGCCCCGTTTCATCAGCCCATCCGGTAGTTGGGGGCTTCTTTGGTAATGGTCACGTCGTGAACGTGGGACTCTTTCATCCCGGCGCCCGAGATGCGCACGAACTCGGCCTTGGTGCGCATGTCGTCGATGGTCGCGCTGCCGGTCAGACCCATGGAGGAGCGCAGGCCGCCCATCTGCTGGTGGATGATCTCTTTGAGGCGGCCCTTGTACGGCACGCGCCCTTCGATCCCTTCCGGCACCAGCTTGTCGGCGGCGTTGTCGGTCTGGAAGTAACGGTCGCTGGAGCCCTTGGACATGGCACCCAGAGAGCCCATGCCGCGGTAGGACTTGAAGGAGCGGCCCTGATAGAGCTCGATCTCGCCCGGCGCCTCTTCGGTACCGGCAAACATGGAGCCCACCATGACGCAGCTTGCGCCCGCGGCGATGGCCTTGGCCACGTCGCCGGAGAAGCGGATGCCGCCATCGGCAATCACCGGCACGCCGGTGCCTTCCAGGGCGTCGACGGCGTCGGAGATGGCGGTGATCTGGGGCACGCCCACGCCGGTCACGATACGGGTAGTACAGATGGAGCCCGGGCCGATACCGACCTTGACGGCGTTGACACCCGCTTCCACCAGCGCCTTGGCGCCAGCGGCGGTGGCGACGTTGCCGCCGATGATCTGCAGGTCAGGATAGGCTTCACGGGTCGCCTTGATGCGATCCAGCACGCCCTGGGAGTGGCCGTGGGAGGAGTCAATCAGCAGCACGTCCACACCGGCTTCCACCAGGGCGGCGACGCGCTCTTCGTTGCCGGCACCGGCACCGACGGCGGCACCGACCCGCAGACGGCCACGCTCGTCTTTACAGGCGTTGGGCTTGCGCTCGGCTTTCTGGAAGTCCTTCACGGTGATCATGCCCTTGAGCTTGAAGTCGCCGTTGACCACCAGCACCTTCTCGATGCGGTGCTTTTGCATCAGAGCCACCACCTCTTCACGAGGGGCCCCTTCACGCACGGTCACCAGACGATCTTTCTGGGTCATGATCTGTTCGACGGTCTGGGAGAGATCGATGACGAAGCGCACGTCACGGCCGGTGATGATACCCACCAGCTGGTTGCCGTCAGTCACCACGGGGTAACCGGCGAAACCGTTCTTGTGGCTCAGCTCCTTGATCTGGGCGATGGTCATGTCAGGGCGCACGGTAACGGGGTCGCTGACCACGCCGCTCTCGTACTTCTTGACCTTGCGCACTTCGGCAGCCTGCTGCTCGATGGACATGTTCTTGTGAATGAAGCCGATGCCGCCTTCCTGGGCCAGTGCGATAGCCAGACGGGCTTCGGTCACTGTGTCCATGGCAGCGGAGATCATCGGAATATTCAGCGTTATCGCAGACGTGAGCTTGGTACGCAGGTCGGCGGTATTGGGGAGAACAGTGGAGTGGGCTGGAACCAACAGTACATCGTCGAAGGTCAGCGCTTCTTTGGCAATCCTGAGCATGGCAATATCTCACCGTTGAGGAGTGGGGGTGTAAAATATTGCCGACAAATTTTACTCATGCATTGGGCAGTGGTAAAGAAGTTTTTTGAATTTTTTATGGCGTAGCCCGATTTAACGCCACCAACAGGGCAAAAAACCAATAAATTCAGCCGTAACCATGCCGTTTTTCCCGACAAGATGATCTTTTTTGCCGTTGAGCCCCTTTCTGCCGCCAGTCTCCCGGAACGGCCTTTTTTCCACTCACAGCCGTCAGCCAGACCGGCGGTCAGTTCCCCTGATAGCGGCCCGGCTTGTGCCAGTTCATCAGCATGGCGTTCATGGCCAGCGCACTCAGGGTTGACCAGAGCAGCAGGGGAAGCGGCAGGGTGAGCAGAGAGAGCGCAAACACCAGCACATCCAGCACCATCTGGCTCTTTCCTGCATTGATGCCGGTGCGCCGTTGCAGCCAGAGCGTCACCACGCCGGTGCCCCCCACGGAGGCATTGTGGCGCGCCAGAGACAAGACCCCCATGCCGAGGAAGGTTCCCCCCACCAGGGCGGCAAACAGGGGATGGACATAGCTCACCGTCAGCAGCAGCGGCACCGCCTGGGTGGCCGCCGAGAGGGCGACGTTGACGATCAGCGTCTTGAGGGTGAAGGCGCGCCCCATGGTGACGTAGCAGAACACCATGAAGGGCAGGTTCACCAGGAAGAAGAGCACGCCGATGGGCAGGGTGCTGACATGGGCGATCAGCAGGGCGATGCCCGCGATGCCGCCGGTGATCATGCCGGAACACTTGAGCAGATTGAGCCCCACGGCGATAAACATGACCCCGAGCACCATGCCGTAGACATCGTCCTTGAGGGTATGGGCCAGCCCCCTGCCCGCGGCCGCTGGCTGCATGGTCATTTCACCTTCCATATGACTCCTTAGATCCGATTTGATGGTGGCATCCGTTGCCCGACAACCAGGCCGCATTGGGGCTGATGGCGGCGACCCATTCACCTTGCCGTCCCAACCCCCAATCTTGCGCTCCCCCGCCCCCTGATGTCGCCATCATGGGGATGACAAGGCACAGCAAAAAGAGCGCCAATCAAAACAAGAGTCCGCGACACCATAAATAATCGGATTTAAATTCTGATAAATACGCAATGTGCAGACCGAATGCACTACTTCAGTGATCGGCCATCATGGTGGCGCAGCATGTTTACCCGAGTCACCGAGAAAGGCCTCGTGGTATCCCCTTCACAGTCCGGTTTTTCGGCAGATCATGTCGATACGATGCCGCTTTTCAGCATGGATGATGCCTGTCATGGGGTAAGCCCGAGGGCTATACGGCGTGTTTCTTCGGGGCGGGCTCCAGGGGCGGATGTGGATGGATCGCACCAATAAAGTGCAATTGCACCAATATAGATCAACCGAGTGGCACAGTTTGCCTTGCACCGCGGCGCAAAGGCGGTATGGGCACCGCTTTGCTCACTGCCATGAGCACTGCAATATGCAGAGCATGGAGTGACTCGGGCGGCGGATGCACCACTCCCCTTCCCTCTAGCCCCCTGCCCATGAGCGTGCTGGTCGCGAGTCCACAGGTCTGCCCATTCACCAGCCCCTCCGCAGCCAGAGTCCCATCAGGATGGGGCATCCATTCAGGCATAGGCAGAAGGCAGAATAAAAAAGTCGGCCCGAAGGCCGACTCGCTGCTCCCTGTGACAGGGCTTCCTTACTTGAGGTATTTGCCGTCCGCGCCCACCTTGCCCGGGCCGTTCAGTACCCAGACCCGCGCCGAATAGGCGGGCACCGCAAAGCTCAGGCTGCCGTTGCTGACGCTCTGGCTCGCACCGGTTACCGCGTCCGTGTAGGTGCCGTTCTTCAGGCCACTCAGGTTTATCTGCTGGGCCGAGTTGGCCGCAAGGCCCACGGCAGCGTAGCTCCCTTGGGCGCTCAGATCACGCACGAAGCTGATGCCGCTCCCCCACTCGTTCACCTGGCTCATGGGCGCCTTTTGCAGGGCGGGCACCGCCTTGCGGATCTGGTTCAGGCGCTTGATGTGCTGATAGAGCGGGTGGCTCGGGGTGGCGGGGTTGTCCAGCACCTCCCCGTAGTAGGCACGACCGGTCTGATCCACCGTCATGGTGGCCCCGTCGATGTCCTGGGGCTTGCCCGCCTGGAACATCACCTCCTCCCCGTAGTAGAGGGTCGGGATCCCCCGCGCCGTCCAGAGCAGGTTGTAGGTCATGGCCGCATTCCCCTCTTCCCCGCCGTAGCGGTACTTGAAGTCATTGTCCGGCCCCACGTCGTGGTTCTGGAAGAAGGTGATGAGCTTGGTGGCATCCCCATAGACCCAGTCCATGGCGAAGATCCCCCCTACCCCGCCAAAGTTCCCCCGGGTGACGTTGTCACGGAAGGTGGAGAAGAGGGAGAAGTCCAGCACCGAGAGGCCGGAATCACCCCCTGCACGGGGATTGGCCGGGTTCGGCGTGGTGCGGGTATACCACCAGGGGCGGATCACCGCCGAGGCATTGTCGTTGGCGAGCTCAGAGCCCCAGCCGGTGCCCTTGACCAGGTTTTCGCCAAAGACGAACAGCCCCGGCTTGTGGGCCTGCCAGTCATGGACATAGGTCAGCAGTTCGTCCCGCTCGATGTGCTTCAAGGTATCGATACGGATGGCATCGACCCCCATGTCGAGGTACTGACGAATGGCGCCGTTGAGGTAGTCCTTGACGTTCTGGTTGCCGGTGGCGAGATCGATGCAGTCCCCCGCCATGTGCTTGCGCTGCAGGGCGAGCGGGCTCTCCCAGTCACCGCCTGACATGAAACCGTCCAGGTGATACCAGGCGGGATCCAGGGTCTGGGCGTCGATGCCGAAGAAGCGGTTTGGGTTGTAGCCTGCGCTCGGCACGGTGGCGCCGGTCTTGGGGTCTACCAGGGGCTGGGTGCCCGCCGGATCGGACTGGCAGCGGGCCTTGTACCAGTCGGGCGCCGCCGGGTTGTCGTCGTCACAGCGATTGGCGCTGGCGTAATCCCCGAGATTGCCCTGATAGGGACCATTGTTGATGAGCCCCTGGCTCGACCCCGCCGGTACGTAGTATTTGACGGGCAGGCGATCGATCCAGGTCTTGCCGCGCAGGCCGTACTGGCTCGAGTGGTTGAGCACCACATCCTGGATCACCTTGAGCCCCTTGGCGTGAGCCGCCTGGATGAACTCCCGGTAACCCGCCCCCGGCGACTCCAGACGGGGATCGACCCGGTAGAAGTCGTAGGCATGGTAGCCGTGGTAGTCGAGGCCGGAGCGGTTCTCCACCGGCGGCGTCACCCAGATGGCGGTGAAGCCGAGATCCTTGATGTAGTCGAGCTTGGCGATCAACCCCTTGAAGTCGCCACGCCACTGGGGATCCCCCGCTTTGTAGCGATCCCGGTTGTAGTAGTTGTTGCTGGCATCGCCATCATAGAAGCGGGCAGTCAGCAGGAAGTAGATGCTCTCGGCGCGAAAATCGCCGCTCGCCACCCCCTGCTCGCCGATACGGTACTCGAAGCGCTGCTCGCGCTGATTGCCGCTGGCGTCGATGGCAAAGGTGCGGATCACCAGATCGGTGCCGCTCCCCTTGTCACTCGCCACCAGGGGCTGGCCTGCATAGCGGGCCGATGCCGTGGTGGGCTGGCTGCCGTCCGTCGTGAAATGCACGGCGGGGGCGCTGTCCTGATCGTCGCTCACTCCCAGGGTGATGGACTGACTGTCCACATAACTCCCCGGAGACGGGGTGGCCGTCACCGTGGGGGCCTGCAGATCGGCCCCGGCCAGCGTCTCCACCTCGATGGCCTTGCGCAGGCTGTCAAAGCAGATGCGATAACTGGTGTTGGCGCTGACCAGGTAATCCTGGGCCGGATACGCCTCGCTCCAGTCCCCCTTGTGGTCAATCTTGAAGCGGGGGTTGTTGCTGCCAAAGGCCTGCTCGGTGCAGAAGGTGGTGCCATCCTCGCTGGTCATGGGGGTGAGCCCCCAGTTGTTGGCCGTGCCCCGGAAGTACCAGCTGTCGCTGCTCTGTCCTGCCCCGACCACCACACTCACGCTGCTGCTGCCCTTGGCGCCCTGATCGTCGGTGACAGTGAGGCCATAGGTGAAGGTGCCGGTCTGGGTGGTGTTGACGACGATGCTCTCCGTGGTCTCGCCGCTGCTCCACAGATAGCTCGCGATCTGGCCGTCGGGATCCGTGGAGTCGCTGCCGCTCAAGGTGAGCGACGCCCCCTGGGTCACGTTCACCGTCCCCCCCGGGGTGATGACCGCGAGCGGCGGCTGGTTGTCATCCCCGAGGGGGGTGATGCTGTAGGCCAGGGTCTGATCGTTGACCTGGATGCGCACCGTGCCCACGGCGCTCCAGAAGATGTCGCCGCCACTTTTCTCCAGCACGCCGTCGCCGTTGCTGTCGCCAAAGTTGACGGCCCAGTCGCCAGCCTGATCAAACTTGAGGCGCTGGCTCGCCTTGCCATCCAGGTAGGCTTCCACCTGCCACAGGTGATCCCCTACCAGGGTCATGGGGAGGCTGGCCCAGCCGTTGAAGGTGCCGCGCACGTTGAGCTGCGGCAAGGTGCTGGCAAACCCCGAAGCCTCGCAACTGGCCACCGCCGTCACGCTCACCGCCTGGGTGCTCGCGTTGATGCGGATCTGGTACGCCGTGTTGGCATTGACCCCGTAGTCGGCCGCCGGGTAGCTCTGCTGCCAGTTGCCGTACCTGTCTATCTTGAAGCGCGGGCCGCCGCTGGCATCCCCGCTCACGAAGCGCTGACAGGTATCAAAATTGACGCCGTCCGTCGACGTCATGGCGGTCGCCGCCCATCCATTCGCGGTGCCCCGGAAGAACCACTCCGCCGCCGTGCTCGGCGCCGTGATCAGGGTTCCCAACAATCCGGCCGCGAGTATCCATCTAGCCATTGATAGTCCTTTATTTTCATTGTTTGTGTGTGATGCCGGTGTGTCCCGGCATTCCCCCATCCGCAACGTCCCGCCTTCAGATGAGCCCGACCAGTCTAGAGTCCCCCATGGCCAATTAATGGCCAGCACGCGCAAAATGTGACCACTGTCGACCTCGTCATGGGCTGTATGTGATTGATAGCGCTTTCATTTCCTGGCGCAGAAGTGAGGGGCACCCCCATCGGGGAGAGCAAGATGGCCGCCCTCCGCGACCACCTCGGGCACAGGGTCAGCCCCTGCCTCCTGCACGGCGCCGTTGCCACCGGGGACACTTGCCCCCATGATGCAATCCCCCTTGCCATCTCGGGCAACAGGGCGGTTCATTCAGGGAGAAACGATGAGACCATCGGATTACGGGAGATTGCTCGCGCTGGCAGCCATCTGGGGTGCCAGCTTTTTGTTCATGCGCATCGCGGCGCCGGCGTTCGGCTCGGTCAACACCACCTTCCTGCGGGTCTTCTTCGCCCTCGTCGGGCTCGCCGCCATGCTCCTGCTGCTGCGCACCCCCATGCAGTTTCAGGGCAAGCTCAAATCCATCATGGTGCTTGGCATCATCAACTCCGGCGTCCCCTTCCTGATGTATGCCGTGGCGGCCCTCTGGCTGCCCGCAGGGTATTCCGCCATCCTCAACGCCACCACGCCCCTGATGGGCGCCCTCATCGGCTTCTCCTTCTTTCACGAGACGCTGACCTTGCGAAAGTGGGCCGGGGTCATGCTGGGGCTGGTGGGCATCGGGCTCATCACCACCACCGGGGAGGTCGACCTGAGCGGCCAACTGGCCATCGGGGTGCTGGCCTGCCTCATCGCCACCGCCTGCTATGGCTGCGCCGGCTTCCTGACGAGACGCTGGGTCACCGAGCGGGGAGGCCTGGACGCCAAACTGGTGGCCTTTGGCAGCCAGATAGGGGCCGTCCTCTTCCTGCTTCCCTTCTTCGGCTACACCCTGGCGACCGGCCCCGCCGTCGACTGGGCCCAGCCTGGGGTCTGGGCCAGCGTGCTGGCGGTCGGCTTCCTCTGTACCGCCTTCGCCTATCTTCTCTATTTCAGGCTGATCGCCGACATCAGCCCCCTGCGAAGCCTCACTGTCACCTTCCTCATTCCGCCCTTCGGCATCCTGTGGGGCTATCTGGTGCTGGGGGAAACCCTCACCGGCGGCTTCGTGTTCGGCGGCGCCGTGGTCTGCCTCGCGGTCTGGCTGGTGACCAGCCCCGCCAGAGCCGTCAAGTCGGCCAAGGCACAAGCCTAGGCTCCGCGTCATCTGCCGGGCCCATGGCTCGGCAGATGGGCGCAACTGGGGTAAGATGACCCCCATCGTTTCTCCCGCCCCGGCGGACACCACAGCAGGGCCAGCCTTGAATCACCTCGAACCCGCCAGTCAGAGCAGACAACAGCAGATCTTCACCGTCACCCGCCTCAACAGCGCCGTGCGCATGATCCTGGAGCAGGATCTGGGGCTGGTGTGGCTCACCGGCGAGCTCTCCAACCTGGCGATGCCAAGTTCCGGCCACTGGTACTTCTCCCTCAAGGACATGTCGGCCCAGGTGCGCTGCGCCATGTTCAAGGGCAACAACCGCCGGGTGCCGTTCCGTCCCCAGGATGGCATGCAGGTGCTGGTGCAGGCGCGAGTCTCCCTCTATGAACCCCGGGGCGACTACCAGCTCATCATCGAGTCCATGCAGCCCGCCGGGGATGGCATGCTGGCCCTGCGCTTCGAGGAGCTCAAGCGCCGCCTCGGGGCCGAAGGGCTCTTTGACGAAGGGCGCAAGCGCCCCTTGCCCCGGGAACCCCGCGCCGTCGGGCTGGTCACCTCCGCCACAGGCGCCGCCCTGCACGACATGCTGACGGTGCTTGAACGCCGCGCCCCGGACTTGCCCGTTTTCATCTACCCGACCCAGGTGCAGGGGAGCGCCGCCACCGCCCAGATCGTCTCGGCCATCATGCTTGCCAACCGCCGCGCCGAGGTGGATGTGCTCATCGTCGGACGCGGCGGCGGTTCCCTTGAAGATCTCTGGTGCTTCAACGAAGAGGCGGTGGCACGGGCCATCGCAGGCTCCGCCATCCCCGTGGTGAGCGCCGTAGGACATGAGGTGGACGTCACCATCAGCGACTTTGCCGCCGACCTTCGTGCCCCCACCCCCTCTGCCGCCGCCGAGCTGGTCGCGCCGGACAGGAGCACCCGCGCCCAGCGCCTCGTGCACCTGCGCCAGCGGCTCACCCAGGCCATGAGCCGTCACCAGGTCGCCGCCCGCCATGGCTTCGTCCTGCTGCAGAAGCGGCTCGATCATCAGGATCCCAAGCGACGGCTGGAGCAGCAGTCCCAGCGCCTCGACGAGCTCGACCGCCGCTTGCAGCAGCACCTGCGTGATCGCCTGCACCAGGGGGAGCGGCGCCTCGCGGGCCTCGCCATGCGCCTGCAGGCCAGAAGCCCCGAAAAGCGGCTGGCCATCGGCAAACGTCGTCACCAGCTGGCCGAGGAGCGCCTCCATGCCCTCATCGCAAAACGCCAGGATCTCGCCCGCCACAGCCTCGCCATGCTGGGAGCCCGCCTCGACGGCATCAGCCCGCTGGCCACCCTGGGGCGCGGTTACGCCATCGTGCGCACCCCCTCCGGGGAGGTGATCCGCCGCGCATCCCAGGTCAATGCAGGCCAGACCCTGATCACCACCCTCGCAGAGGGAGCGCTGCGGGTACGGGTGGACGAGGTCGACAACCGCTGACAAAAAGCGGGGGCCTGCACCAGGCCCCCGCCTCCTTTCTGTGCTCCGATAGCCCGTTATACCAGGGCATGACCGGCCATCTTGCCCGGGTGGCCGGATGGTTTCTCGCCCCCCTTGATCCCCCCCGGTGGATTGCACCTCAGATACTCGAACAACCCGGCCTGCAAATTCACGTTCCAGAAACGCCCCGCCAGGGTGAGGGCGAGACGCTCGGCCGAGAGCCGTGCCAGCCCGTGTCGCTGCCAGGCCTCAAAGAGCGGCATCAGGTGGGAGACCAGCCCCTGTGGCAATTGCGACAACGCCAGCCATCCGGTATCGAGCCCCCCTCGCAGCAGCCCGTCGAGACGGGCATCGGGATTGGGCCTCATCACCATGCCGGGAGCACGCACGCCCCCCGCCTGCGCCTCATGCCAGGGCGCCAGATCCCGGCCATACATGAGGCCGTGGCCGTGAATGTTGCCCCCCGCCCCTGCGCCGAAGGGCAGGATCTCGGCGCCCCACTTGGCCATCTGGTTGTAGCGGCTCTGCTCGGCATCGATGCGCCGCCAGTGGCTGCAGGAGAGCCGCTCCCAGCCCCCCGCCTCCAGCGTCCGTGCCCCGTCGGCATACATGACTGCCCGCTGCTGGCCATCGGCGGCCCAGCCCTGGGTGCCTTTCTCGTCGGCGCGCGCCAGGTTGGTGCCCGCCATGGAGAAGAGTTGATAGAGATCAACCCCGTGCACCCCACTCGCCATCACATCCGCGATATCCTGGCGCCACACGGCCTCATCCTGCCCCGGCAGACCGAAGATGAGATCCGCCACGATCACCGCCTCGTTGTGGCGGGTCAGCGCCGCCAGCCGGGACAGCAAGGTCTCCCTGTCATCGAAGCGGGCCGCCTGCTGGCGCACGCGGGTATCAAAACTCTGCACGCCGAACGAGAAGCGGTTGAAACCGCCCGCCAGGGCCGTCTGCCACTTCTCGTCATCAAAGCCGTTGAGTCGCCCCTCCAGGGTCAGTTCCGCATCCACGGTCAGGGGAAAACGGCGGATGACGCTGGCCAGGCGGGCGAGATCGCCCGCCGCCATGTCGGTTGGCGTACCGCCCCCCACATAGACCGCCGAGAAAGGCCGGCTCTGGACAAGCGGCGTCTCGGCTGCCTGGCGCAGCGACCCGCAGAGTGCCTCCATGTAGCGGCTCATGCGCGCCGGATTGGCGCCGTTTTCGAAGAAGTTGCAAAAACTGCAGCGCTTGCGGCAAAACGGGATATGGATATAGAGCGCTCGGGCCTTGGCCTCGCTCTCCTGCTGCCACCAGGCTTGCCAGCCGGCATCGTCCAGCATCAGGGGGGCGGTCCCTCCCCGGCTGGCATGGGCCGACGTCTTGGCGGTGAAGGCGAATTTGAGGGGATCCGGGGTACAAAGCCCCGTCATGGTCGAAGAAAGCTGGAGAGTCGTCACTGGGGTTACCCTGCTCAAATAACGCAAATGATAACCAATATCAGTTGCAGGTATTTGTGCTGGATCAAGTCGGGAAGGATTGAGCCGTCACTCTGTCACCATCAGGGCAACAGCGCGTCAGGCAAGGAAGGCGTGAAACAACAAGGGAAGAGAGCCACTCTCCCACTGGAGAGTGGTGGCACACACAGGATCAGGCGGTTGATTCAAGGCTCCTGACGGGAGCGCCGCGCCGATACCGGCTGACGGGGGTCAGCCATTGCCGATGATGATGGCAACCCGGCGATTTTCCGCTCGCCCGGCAGCGGTCGCGTTGTCGGCGATGGGCGCCTCTTCTCCGCGGCCGCGGATATCCAGGTTCCCCTGTGGCATACCCACCGACACCAGGACATCGGCCACCGACCGTGCCCGCTTGAGGGAGAGTTGCTGGTTGTAGGCCTCATCACCGTTGGAGTCGGTATGACCGTCCACCCGGGCCCGGTTCAGTCCTACCTCAATCAGGGCCTTGCCGAGTTTTTCCACCACCTGGCGGGTCTCGGGGTTGAGGGCCCCCACATTGTTGGCGAACAGCACCTTGTTGGAGATATCCAGGGTCCATCCTTCGTCGGTCAGGTGAAATCCCTGCTCCTTCAAGGCGGCGATCTGCTCCGCCGTGAGCCCCTGGGGAGGGCTCTGGCACGCCGCCAGCACACTCAGCAACAGTACCACCAGGCCCGCTTTGATCGGGTTCAACATGCGCATTCTTATCATCCTTTCACTATTTCCGGTTCAACTTCACGTGCTCGTTTTTCGTGTTTCCCTCTCCTCCCTGCGTTGTCGTTTGGCTTGATACATGGCGTCGTCTGCCCATTGCAGCAGGGCATCCGCCGTCTTCCCCTGCTCGGGATAGCGGGCAGAGCCGATGCTGATCCCCACCCCGAGATGGCGACCGTCACTCAATACCACGGGGGTGTTCATGGCCTGCTGCACTCGCCCTATCACCTCGCGCACCTCGTCCTCCCCCTGGATCGGGGTCAGGAGGATGACGAACTCATCTCCCCCCAGCCGGCAGACCAGATCCAGGGGCCTGAGCTGATGCTGCACCCGCCGCGCCACGGCGATCAGCACTTCGTCGCCGATGCTGTGGCCCAGGTTGTCATTGATCTGCTTGAAACGATCGCAATCCAGATAGAGCAGGGCAAAACCTTCATGCCCCTTGTTGCCTGCCAGGATGGCCTGCTCCATGCGAGCCTCGAACAGAGCGCGGTTGGGCAGACCGGTCAGGGGATCATGGGTTGCCTGATGCAGCAGGCTGGCGTTCTCCCGCTTCTGGTGGGCCTGCCAGGCTTCCAGCTCATCGAGCAGCGAATTGAAATCCTCGCCCAGCTCGTGCAGCTCGGCGATATTGGCCGCCGGCACCCGCTCCTTGAGGGCCCGCTGGCGGCTGACGTTGTAAGCCACCTCGGTCAGGGCCTTGAGGGGTGCCGTGATGGAGCGTTGCATCCGGCGCGCCACATGGAGTGCCCCGAGAATACTGATGAGCAGGCACACCAGGGTAGCCAGCAAGGTCTGCAACAGGAATCGCAACAGGTACTGGCCGTGACCGACCAGATGCACCCTGGCTATCTCCTTGTGCTCGCGCACCATGGGGAGCGCCACGGGCCCCGGCAGGATCAGGCGGGCCAGGTGCTGCTCCAGGGTGGTCCAGGGGGTAGTGATGTCCCGGCGCCAGCTCGCCAGCACCTGGCCGTCCGGCAGCACTATGCTGGCGCTGGCTATGTCTTCCTGGGAGGTGATGGTCTCCAGGGCATCCAGTGCCGCCTCCTTGTCATGGAAGACCACGGCCGCCTCAGTGGTGTAGCTGATGGCCCGCGCCACCAGCTTGAGGTTGTGATCCGCATAAAGGCGCAGCGCCAGCAACGCCGTGACGGTCAGAAACAGCCCGGCCATGCAGACGGCAGTCAGGGAGATCATCATGTGGGTGCGCCCCAGACTCTGTCGCAGGGTAAGCCGGGGAGTGGCGTGATGGACCGTCATCGCAGCTCCTCATCGGCTCGCGCGAGCTTGAGCACGGCCGGGTGCACTCGCACACCGCTGCGGGCCAGCGCATCCAGATTGACCCGAAAACGCACCCTCTCCTCCCCGGCCTGCAGACAGAAGACCGCATCGGCGATGCATTCGCGGCTCTGCTCACTGATGCTGAGGATGGCGTGACCGCGCAGGCGCTCGAACAGGGAGAGGCGCTGTGCCGGTGCCAGCACCCCCAGATAGATGACATCGCAGCGCTGGATCAGCGCCTCATCGTCCATGTCGTAGCGATGGACCTCCACCGGTCGGCCATTGGCCTGCCGTTCGATGGTCAGAAGGGATGACGCATATTCCGTCGGCGCCGTGATGCAGAGCCGAAGTCTGGCGGGCTCGCTGGGCCAGCGGGTGTAACTGAGGATATCGAGCACGGTCTGGCGCACCATGTCACTGCGCGCCTCGGCGGAGGTCGCCGCCATGGCCTGGTTTGCCAGCATCAGCATGCAGCACAGTGGCGCCAGCCACATCAGTAACCGGAGGTAACAAAACATCTGCATGGTGCCCGCGAGAGTGTCCAGGTCGGCGCCGGGGTCACCCGACGCCCATGATGAGAGTGCCTGCATGGCACAGCACCGAGCTTACCAGCCGGGTGGCCAGCCCCCAGAGGCAAGTGGCACGGTTGCGTCACCGGGCGTCGCAGCCGTGCCTGCAAGGCGCTCAATGCCCCAGGCAGACACCGTCCATCGACACTACTTCTTGCCAATCCCATATTCGCGCAGCTTGTTGGCGATGGCGGTATGGGAGACACCGAGCCGCTTGGCCAGTTGGCGGGTGGAGGGGAACGCCGGGTAGAGCCGCTCCAGCAGGCGGCTCTCGAAACGCTTCACCGCCTCGTCGAGCCCCCCTTCGAACCACTCGTCGATGAGCGGCATGGCATCGGCCGCCACCGGCAAGTCCACGTGCTCGGGTCCAATCTCGTCCCCTTCCAGCAGGGTCATGGCCCGATAGAGGCAGTTGCGCAGCTGGCGCACGTTGCCGGGCCAGCGGTAGGCGGTGAGGTACTCGGCCATGTTGCGGGTAAAGCGCGGACGCGGGCGCTGCAGTTCGCTGGCAAAGCGCGACACGAACTGCTGGGCCAGGGCCATGATGTCCGCCTTGCGCTCTCGCAGCGGCGGCAGATTGAGGCTAAGCACATTGAGGCGGTAGTAGAGATCTTCGCGAAACTTCCCTTCATGGACCAGATCCAGCAACTGCTTCTGGGTGGTGCAGATGAAGCGCACGTTGACCCTCACCTCCTGCTCGTCACCGACCCGGCGAAACACGCCATCTTGCAGCACCCGCAGGAACTTGGTCTGCAGATGGGGGGACATGTCGCCGATCTCGTCCAGCATCAGGGTGCCGCCGCTGGCCAGCTCCAGCACCCCGCGCTTGCCCTCGGTGTTGTTGCCAAAGGCGCCGGGGGCATAGCCGAACAGCTCGCTCTCGGCCACGTTGTCCGGCATGGCCGCGCAGTTGA
The DNA here is from genome assembly GCF_040908005.1 of Aeromonas sp. s1(2024). Lineage (NCBI taxonomy): Bacteria > Pseudomonadati > Pseudomonadota > Gammaproteobacteria > Aeromonadales > Aeromonadaceae > Aeromonas > Aeromonas sp. s1(2024). Next base: position 16,615 of record NZ_JBFOCW010000035.1, read on the forward strand.
GCGCCATGAAGGGGTGGCTGGAGCGCAGGCTGGCGCCGTGGCAGGCCCGGGCCAGCAACTCCTTGCCGGTGCCGGTCTCCCCCACGATGAGCAAGGGAGCGTCCTGCATCGCGAGCTTGGCAGCCTGGGCCAGCACCTCTTTCATCTTCTGGCTCTCGGCCTGGAGGTGCTCAAAGCCCCCCACTTCCACCGCGTGCAGGGCACTGAAGTGCATGCCGACCCGGCGGGCGGATTTGAGCACCACCACGGCGCCGGCCAGAGCCTGCTTGCCCTTCTCTTCGGCCACGAACAGCGGCATCAGATCGCCCAGGTACTCTTCGCCACCGAGGCTCAGCTTGCAGGTCTGGGGCTTGATCTCCCCCGACTCCAGCCAGCGGCCAAACGAGAAGCCCTTGACCAGGGAGGAGATCGCCACGCCGCGCACCTCGTCCGGTGGCAACGCCAGGGTGGTGAGGGCGGCCTGGTTGGCCTGGGTCACCCGCCCCTTGCTGTCGAGGGAGAAGACCAGGTCCGGCAGTGCCTTGAGCAGGGCCTCTATCTCGTGGTGTTCCCGCTCGGAGGGCATGTAGGGGATGGTCTTGACGTCATAGACGCCGGGAATGCGGCGAATTTCCGGCATCAGATGCTGAAAGTCACGAAACTCCAGCTCGGGGAAATTGAGATAGATGATGCCTGAGGTATCGATTTCGATGCCGCGCAGATCGATGTTGTGCTCCACCAGTCGGTCGAGCAATTCCCGGGTCAGGCCCAGACGGTCTTCACAGCTGACTTCAAGACGCATTCGGCACACACTTCCTAGCTAACATTCTGAATAACGGGATAATACAGACTCGATCCCGCCAGTGCGAGCGCTCCCCCACAAAAATGCGGGCCTGCCCCGCTTTCACCGGGCAGGCCCTGTCTGCGTTGGCGCCAGACGGCGGTTACTTCATCAGACCGTCGGTGCGGGCTGCCATGATGAAATCGTTGCGATGCAAGCCGCCTATCTTGTGGGTCCACCAGCTCACGGTCACCTTGCCCCATTCAAGCAAGATCGCCGGATGATGGAACTCCGCCTCCGCCAGTTCTCCGAGGCGGTTGGTGAACGCCAGCCCCTCCTTGAAGTTGCGAAACACAAATTCACGGCGCAGTTGCAGCTCGCCGTTGACCACCAGGGGCTGCCAGTCGGGGATGAGGTGCATCAGCTCCCCCAGCTCCTGATCGCTCACCCTGGGGGCATCGGCGCGGCACGCCTCGCATCGTTGACTCGCCAGTTCAGTCATTCGGGACTCCTTTCATGAAACATCGTGGGAATGAATTCGGGTTAGCTCGCCTGCTTGCCGGCAACGGGGGCAAAGCGGGGTGGACGCAAGCCAAGACGACGGGCCTCGGCCACGGCCGCCATGATCCCCTGCCCCTCCAGACCATAGAGGGTATCGAGACGAGGCAGCACGAAATAGGTCGGCTGCATGATGTCGATGCGATAGGGGGTACGCAGGATCTCCAGCAGATCGAAGGGTTGCAGCTCGGGCTTGCCCGAGAGGGCATAGGCGGTCTCGCCGATGGAGGAGAGAATGCCGCCGCCGTAGATACGCAGCCCCTCCTCCCCCTGCAGGAGACCGAACTCCACCGTGAACCAGTAGAGCCTCGCCAGATAGACCCGCTCCTCCTTGCTGGCATGGAGTCCGAGCCGACCATACAGGTGGGTGAAGTGGGCAAAGGCCGGGTTGGTCAGCATGGCGCAGTGGCCGAAGATCTCGTGGAAGATGTCGGGCTCTTGCAGGTAGTCGAGCTCGTCCCGGCGGCGAATGAAGGTGGCGACGGGAAAACGGCGATCAGCGAGCAGCGCGAAGAAGTGATCAAAGGAGATGAGGGCCGGCACCGCCGCCACCGACCAGCCGGTGGCGGGCATCAGGGCGGCGTTGATCTCGCCCAGCTGGGGGATACGGTTCAGAGGCAGGTCGAGGCGTGCCAACCCGGCCTGGTATTCGTCGCAGGCCTTGCCATCGAGCGCCGCAAGCTGGCGTGCAATCAGGATCCGCCAGGTGCCATGCTCCTCGTCCGTGTAGTGGATCCGGCCCTGCCCATCCGGTTGGCGGGCCGTGTAGAGACTTGCCATGAGTGATCCCATCCTTCGGGTGCCAGCCGCCATCCGGGCGGTCACTGGCCGTTGAGTCATGGGATCACTGTAACGGTTTGCCCCTCAAAAAAGCAGCCGACCCCGGGGTCGGCTGCTTTTGACAATTGTAAATAATTTGTGACATTCATGTCGGGTGCCAGCCACCTCACGACTTGTTGAGATAACCCGCCAACTGGCCGATCAGCCGCTTGCGCAACTCCCCCAGCTTCGGCTTCTCGTCGGCACACCAGGGGAGCGGACGACAGGCTTCCATGGTACGCATCCCAAGGCGCGCGGTGAGCAACCCGGCCCCGACCCCTTGGGCGGCGCGGGCGGAGAGCTTGGCGGTCAGCTCGGCCCCCAGCAGATCCATCCCTACCTCGGTCACCAGCTCGGTGGCCCCCGCATAGAGCATGTTGCGAAACACCTGACGAATGAGGCGGATGCGGCTCCAGTAGCCGAGCTCGATGGCGTAGACATCGGCGATGTCCTCGATCATCCGCAGGTTGCGCCAGAGCATCAGCATCATGTCGACGGTGGCGAGCGGGCTCAGGGCCACCAGCACGGCGGCCTCCCCCGACCATTTGGCGACGCGGGCCTGGGCCAGCTTGTCCCGCTCGGTGAGCACCAGCTGGCTGTAGAGGGTCAGCACTTCCCGATCGCTGTGGCTCTCGTCAAGCTGGGATAGCCAGGTGCGATACCCTTCCCTCCCCTTGTCACCGCTCTTCTCGGCCAGGGCCTCGCAGAAGGCCTGCCCCTGACCCACCCCCTGGTGGGCCAGCAAATCCTCGGCTCTTGAGCGCACATCCTGGCGCCGCTTCAAGGTGCGCAGCCGCAGCCATTCGCGCCCCGCCACCCCGGCGGTGCCCACCGCCACCAGGCCGGAGGCGAGCAGCCAGGCCCCACCCCAGAAGGGGGAGGCGGCAAACTGATCCACCAGAAAAGCGCCAAACTGGCCAAGCGACAGCAGCCCCACCCCGCCCAGCCCCCAGGCCAGCAGACGATGGCGGCGCCGAGGCCTGACGGTAAGCGCGGGTTCCACCTCGGTGAGCTCGTCCAGCGCGTCCAGAGGCGCGAAGCTCTCCTCTTCCAGCCGCCGGGCCGGGGCGGGTGGCTGCGCTTCGCTTGCCACCGAGGGCGCGGGCTCCAGCGTCACCTTGCCTTGCAGGGGAGCGGCGTCATCGGTGCGCCATCTTGTCTGATCGTTCATCGCATTCTCTCCTGTGGGCGCCCCTCGAGCACAGCGGGCCACCCACCCGTTATTCGAGGTGATCCCCGAGCAGGAATTCCAGCGCCGCATCGAGCCGGATATGGGGGAGCGCCTGATGGGCGCTCATGGGCAGCGGGCGAAAGGCCTGAAAATCAAACCCTTGAGTTTTCCACCACTGCGCAGGCGGGATCTGGGCAGGCACCTCCCCCGGGAAGAGCAGCAAGGGCTCGCCCGAGAGGGTAGTGCCACGAATGGCGGGAAATTCCCGTCCGTCTGCCACCCCCTTGCCCACCTCGGTGGCCTTGATGGCGGCCAGCGCCAGGCATTCGGTCTCTATCCCCTCGAAGCGGGCCTGACCCCGGCCACGGCTCACCAGGTGCTGCAGGAGCGACACCAGAGGCCCGTGCTGCTCCGGCGTGACGTGATCGGCCTTGCTCGCCACAAACAGCAGCTTGTCGATGCGCGGGGAGAAGAGGCGGCGCCACCAGTTACTCTTGCCGTAGGCGAAGCTCTCCATGATGCGGGCGATGGCCTGCTGCATGTCACCAAAGCTCGCGGCGCCGGCATTGAGGGGCGCCAGGCAGTCCACCAGCACGATCTGGCGATCAAAGCCTGCAAAGTGCTGCTCATAGAAGCCCTGTACCAGATGCTGCTTGTACTGCTCGAAGCGCTGCTTGAAGGTGGCGTAGAGGGTGCCGTCTTCGGGGGAGTGTATGGGCATCTCCCATACCCAGGGCACGAATTGCAGCAGCGGCGCACCGGCATACTCGCCGGGCAACACGAAACGCCCGGGCTGGATGAGGTGAAGCCCGAGCGCCTGCTTGCAGGCGTGCAGATAATCGGTGTAGCGGGCGGCCAGTTCGCTGGCGGCCCGCTCCTCGAAGGCTTGATCCGCCTGCCAGAGCGGCGTCAACCAGCCTGCCGCCAGGGCTTGCAGCTCGGGGCGGCACAGTTGCTCCCGCACCTGCTCGCTCCACTGCTCGTAGTTCAGATCCAGCAGCGGCAAATCCAGCAGCCACTCCCCGGGATAATCCACCAGATCCACATAGAGGGTGGAGATCTCCCCCAGGTGCCGACGCAGCGGATGGCGGGTGCAATAGCGGATCTCGAGGCGTACCTCGGCCACCCCCCGGGTCGGCGCGGGCCAGGCGGGCGGATCGCCAAACAGGGCATCGAGGCCCCGTTCGTAGGGGAAGGTGGGAATGTGGGCGTTTTGCTGGGGCACCCGGCGAGCACCGAGGATGCGTCCCTGGCGCTGGGCGTCCCAGAGTGGCAGACGACCGTCGATGGCCGCGTGCTCCAGTTGATTGACCAGCGCCGTGATAAACGCGGTCTTGCCGCTGCGAGAGAGGCCGGTGACCGCCAGCCTGATGTGGCGATCCCGGGCCCGGTTCACCGCGTCAACGGCCTTGTGCTGGAGCACCGACCAGGAGTGTTCTAGTTTGTTGCGTATCAAGGCGGGTCTTCTTCTCCTTGTGATCACATCAGAGAGACGGCCGCGAGGCGGTATCCTCGCGGCCCGGCACGTTTAGAGCTTGCTGAACTCCCGTTGCAGGGTGAACTCCTTGGAGGTCACCAGCTTCTCGATGCGCTGCACCCTGGGCTCCAGTGCATCCAGCTCCTGGCCGATGCGGGCAAGGGCCTGATGAGGTGTGACGCCAGCCTGCCAGCTGCGCGCCTTCATCCGCACCTCGGCGAACTCGACATCTTCCTGGGAGTAGAGGGTGACCGGCTTCTTGTCGAGCAGGAACCAGGCGGCAATATAGGCGGTGAAGGTGATGAAACCGGCGAAGATGAGACCACTGATGGCCAGCAGCCGCACGATCCAGGTCTCCACCCCGAAGTACTCTGCCAGACCGGCACAGACCCCGGCAATCTTGCCTCGCTGGGGATCCCGGTACAGGTTGCGCCCTTCACGACTGACACTGTTCATACCTTGTTCCTCCAACCGGGGACTTCCGCATCCAGAATCGACGCCAATACGGTTCCGGCACGCTCCGGCTTTTTGCCACGGTCATGACATCTCTCATTGAAAACCGTCATACCTTGTTTCTCCAACCAGGAACCTCAGCATCCAGAATCGACTCCAGGGCGCCGACCCGTTCCTGCATCTTCTCGGCACGCACCAGCAAGCCCTGCAGCTGTTCACGCTCACCATCGGCAAGACCGGCGCCAATGCGTCCCTTGGCGCGGTAGTGCAGCACCAGCCAGATGGGGGCCACCACCACCATGAAGACCACCATGGGAACCATCAATACACCCAGCAGATCTTCCATCTGTTACTCTCCCTGTTTCGGTGCCGGATTGTGCTGGCCCAGCTTCTGGCGCATGGCTTCCAGCTCGCGGCTGATCTGGTCGTCCGCTTCCAGCTCGGCAAACTGCTGGGCGAGCGCCTTGTCGGACTGCCCCAGATCGGCGCGGGCTTCCATCTCGTCGATGCGGCGCTCCATGCGCTCGAACTTGCTCACCACGGCCTGGCTGTCGCCACGGGCCACCTGGCTTTGCACATTGAGACGGCTGCTGGCGGCTTCGCTGCGAATGGCCATCGCCTTCTGGCGGGCACGGGCGTCTTCCAGCTTGGCTTCCAGCTGGCGGATCTCCTCCCCCAGCTTCTCGATGCCGCTGTCCACCGCCTGCTGTTCACGAGACAGGGCGTCGGCAAGCTCCGCCTGCTTGCTCTTCTCGATGAGGGCAGCCCGGGCCAGATCTTCGCGCCCCTTGGTCAGGGCCAGCTCGGCCTTGCCCTGCCACTCGGCGACCCGCTCCTGATGGCGGCTCACCTGACGGCCGATCTCTTTTTGATTCGCGAGGAAGCGGGCCAGGTTGGAGCGCTCCTTCACCAGTTCATCTTCCATCTCCTGGATGATCAGACGCACCATCTTCTGGGGATCTTCCGCCTTGTCGAGCAGAGCCGTCAGATTGGAATTGATGATGTCGGCCAGGCGAGAAAAAATGCTCATGATTGTACTCCTGTGATAGGCATCGGGTTGTGTCTCCATTGACAATGGCAACTTGTGTGCCAATCTGGAACAATATTTAACTTGTTGATTTATATGGGCACTCAGAATGCAGTTCAAGTCCCGGGGAAACAAGTGATGATTAAAATAACCAACTTTTGGTAAGATTAACCAGATTTTTCAACTCACAGGGGCAGGGATGACCACGGCCACGGAAAGTCTGTTGGGTGAATCCAACGCATTTCTAGAAATCATCGAGCAGGCATCGCGCCTCGCGCCGCTGCGCAAGCCCGTACTCATCATCGGCGAGCGGGGGACCGGCAAGGAGCTCATCGCCCACCGCCTACATTATCTCTCGGATCGCTGGGATCAAAGCTTTGTCACCATCAACTGCGCCACCTTGAGCGAGAGCCTGCTGGAGACCGAGCTGTTCGGCCACGAGGCGGGCTCTTTCACTGGCGCCGCCAAGCGCCATCAGGGGCGCTTCGAGCGGGCCGACGGCGGCACTCTGTTCCTCGACGAGCTGGCCACCACTAGCGCCCGGGTGCAGGAAAAACTGCTGCGGGTCATCGAGTACGGGGAGTTCGAGCGGGTGGGCGGTGCCAAGCCCCTCAAGGTGGATGTGCGGCTGGTGTGCGCCACCAACGAGGATCTGCCTGCACTGGCACAGAAAGGACGGTTTCGTCACGACCTGCTGGACCGGCTCGCCTTCGACGTCATCACCCTGCCCCCCCTTCGGGAGCGGCGCGAGGACATCCTGATGCTGGCGGAACACTTCGCCCACGGCATGACCCGGGAGCTGGGGTATCCGCTCTTTGCCGGCTTCTCGCGCAAGGCGACCCAGCTGCTGCAAGATTACCCCTGGCCGGGCAACGTGCGGGAGCTCAAGAACGTGGTGGAGCGCAGTCTCTATCGCCAGGGCAACCCCCAGTTGCCGCTGGCGGATCTGGTGCTCAATCCCTTTGACTCCCCCTGGCGCCCCCGTGCCCGAGGTGACGCCGCCCCTTCCACGGACGCGCCGACCTCGGCAGAAACGGCCCCGACCCCGACCCTGCCGCTGGATCTCAAAGGGGCGGTGGCGGAGTACGAGATTAATTTACTCAAGCAAGCGATGCAGCAATCCCAGTATAATCAGCGCAAAGCAGCCCAGTTGCTGGCCCTGAGCTATCACCAGTTCCGGGGGATGCTGCGCAAATATCAATTGCTGGACGGGGATGACAACAGTGGCAACCAGGAGGCGGGCTGATGCCTGGCACCGGGTCTGTGCGCGCGGATAACGCGGCGCACGTCACCCCTGACGGGAGCGCCTGCCCGGCCGCCCCCCGCAACGCGCCCGCCCCCTGGCGGGCAACTCTGTCTGAAAACATGGTTCCAACATGAGAATGCTCACCCCCCTGCTGCTTGGTCTACTGGTCCTGGTCAGCGGCTGTCAGAAACGCGATGAAGCCTCCAAAACCGGGCTCATCTATTGTGCCGAAGGGGCACCCCGAACCTTCAACCCGCAGCTTGCCAATTCGGATGCGACCCTGGATGCCAGTGCTCGCCCCATCTACGATCGCCTGCTCGAGGTCAATGCCAACACCCTCGGCATCGAAGGGGGGCTCGCCACCCGCTGGCAAAGCAGCGAGGACGGCCTCTCCTATACCCTGACCCTGCGCAAGGGAGTGACCTTCCACCGTACCCCCTGGTTCAGCCCGACCCGTCACTTCAATGCCGACGACGTCCTGTTCACCTGGCAGCGTCTGCTGGACGAACACCACCCCTTCCACGCCGTCTCCGGCGGCGAGTACCCCTATTTTTACAGCCTGGGGCTCGGCAACCTCATCAAGCGGGTCTACAAGAAGGGGCCCTATGAGGTGGTGTTCGAGCTGAACCGCCCCGATGCCTCCTTCCTTGCCACCCTGGCCAGCGACTACGCCATCGTGCTCTCCGCCGAGTACGGGGAGCAGATGCTAAAGGCCGGCACCCCGGCGCTGCTGGACAGCCGCCCCATCGGCACCGGCCCCTTCAGCTTCAAGGAGTATCGCCACAACGAGTTCGTGCACTACCTGCGTCACCCCGGCTACTGGGGCGGCGAGGCCAGAATGGAGCAGCTCATCTACGACATCACCCCCAAGTCCTCCAAGCGCCTGGCCAAGCTGCTGACCGGCGAGTGCGACGTGATGAGCACCCCCTCTGCCAGCCAGCTGTCAGTGATAGACAAGGACTCCCACCTGGATCTGTCGGTGCAGTCGGGGATGAACGTCGCCTTCCTCGCCCTCAATACCCGCAAGGCCCCGTTCAACAAGGTGCAGGTGCGCCAGGCCCTCGCCAGCGCCATCAATGTGCAGAATCTGCTGCAGGCTGTCTATTTCGAGACCGGCCAGAGCGCCGCCAGCCTGCTGCCACCCCTCTCCTGGGGCTACAACCCCTCCCTGCCCCAGCGCAAGCCGGATCTCAAGCTCGCTCGCCAGTTGCTCAAGGACGCGGGCTACCCCAACGGCTTCGAGATGCAGGTGCTGGTGCAACCCGGCGCCCGTCCCTACAACCCGGACGGCCTCAAGACGGCGCAACTGATGCGCAGCGATTTCGCCAAGATTGGGGTGAGCCTCAAGATAGTGCAGCAGGCCTGGCCGGTCATCGAGACCCGGCTCGCCCATGGACAATATGACAGCCTGCTTTCGGGCTGGATCGCCGACAACGCGGATCCGGACAACTTCTTCCGCCAGTTGCTGAGCTGCGCCGCCGTCGAGCGGGGCAACAACTACAGCCGCTGGTGCAGCCCCGCCTTCGATCAGCTGCTGGACGATGCGGTGACCACCCCGCAGCTCGCCTTCCGCCTGCGCAACTATTACTATGCCCAGTCCCTGCTCAACGAGCAGTTGCCGCTCATTCCCCTGGCCCATGCCCTGAGAACCCAGGTGAGTCGCAGCGACATTCAGGGGCTGACCCTGATGCCCTTTGGCGGCACCACCTTCAACCAGGCCCATCGGGAGTGACCATGACAGATAACCACTCCATCGTCGGGCCATCGGCGCACCGTCCCCAGGAGGCATAAGCATGTTTTTCTATATCCTGCGCCGCATCACCCTGCTGGTGATCACCCTCCTGGTGCTGACTTTGGGGGCCTACCTCCTGGAGTTTCGCCTCATCACCCAGGTGCTGGATTTCTGGCACGGCTATCCTGACTTCCTCCAGCGCATCGCCGCCGGGGATTTCGGGCTCTCCAGCGTCTCCGGCCAGCCGGTCCTCGACGAGATCCGTCACTACTTCCCGGCGACCCTGACCCTCTGCCTCGCCGCCTTCGCCATCTCGCTGCTGGTGGGCATCCCCCTGGGCACCCTGGCGGCCCTCTATCAGGGGCGCAGCCCGGACCTCTCCATCATGGCCGCCGGCCTCGTCGGCTATGCCATCCCGGTCTTCTGGCTGGGGCTGCTGATGGTGATGTTCTTCTCCCTGGATCTTGGCTGGCTCCCCTCCTCCGGCCAGATCAGCCTGCTCTACGACGTGCCCTCCATCACCGGGATCGCCATCGTCGATGTGCTGATGAGCCAGGAGCCCTGGCGGGAAGCGGCCCTGCACGACGCCCTGCGCCATCTGGTACTGCCTTCCCTGGTGCTGGCCGTGGTGCCCACCACCGAGGTGATCCGCCACGTGCGCAGCTCCCTCATCGATGTGATGAAACAGAACTACATCAAGGCTGCCGCCAGCCGCGGACTCTCCCGCCGCCAGATCGTCTGGCGTCACGGGCTCAAGAACGCCCTGCCCCCCGTGTTGCCGCTGCTGGGGCTGCAACTTGGCAGTGTGCTCACCTCCGCCATGATCACCGAGGTGGTGTTCGACTGGCCCGGCATCGGCCGCTGGCTGGTGAGCAGCATCGCGCTGCAGGACTATGCCGCCATCCGCGGCGCCTTCCTGGTGGTGGCGAGCTTCGTCATCTTCATCAGCGTCAGCACCGATCTGCTGACCACCATCATGTATCCGGCACGGCGTAAAGAACTCTATGCAAGACAAGATTGATTGCGGTCTGTGGATGAACCACGGCGGCCCATGGGCCACCGGCGCACAGGCGTGCCCATCCCCTTGCGACCAGCACGGGAGCCTGCATCATGCACGATAAATCGAACATCTATCCGGAGCTCAAGATCCTCTCCCCCCTGGAGCAGACCTGGGCCTCCTACCGACGCAACCCGCTGGCCATGGCGGGACTCTGGTGCTTCGGGCTGCTGCTGCTGGTGACCCTCATCGGTCCCCTGGTGATCCCCTACGGCATCGACGATCAGCACAGCAGCCACCTGCTGCTCGCCCCCTCCTGGGCCAACAGCGGCAACATCGATTACTTCCTGGGGACCGACGATCTGGGGCGCGACATCCTCTCCCGTCTGGTGGCCGGGGCCAGACTCACCTTCGGCAACGCCCTGCTGGTGGTGCTCATCGCGCTGGTCATCGGCTCGGCCATCGGCATCCTCGGTGGCATGAGCAAGGGGGTGAAGTCGAGCGTGCTCCATCACCTGCTCGATACCCTGCTCTCCATCCCGTCCCTGCTGCTGGCCATCATCGTCGTGGCCATCCTGGGGCCGGGTCTGTTCAACACCCTGATCGCCATCACGCTCGCGTTGATACCGCCCTTCATCCGGGCGACCTACAACGCGGTTCACGCCGAGATGCAGAAGGAGTACATCATCGCCAGCCGCCTCGACGGCTCTCCGCCCCAGCGGATCATGCGCCTGGCCATCTTGCCGAACATCGTCGAGACCCTGGTGACCCAGACCACCCGCACCCTCTCCGCCGCCATCCTGGACATCTCGGCGGTGGGCTTCCTCGGTCTCGGGGCCCAGTCTCCCCAGCCGGAGTGGGGTGCCATGCTGGCCGATTCGAGCGATCTTATCTATCTGGCCCCCTGGACGGTGACCCTGCCCGGGATGGCCATCCTGTTCAGCGTGCTGGTGACCAACCTGGTGGGCGAAGGCATTCGCGAAGCACTCAAAGAGGGGAACGACTGATGTTGCCAGCCTTGTTATCTATCCCCGCCCCCGGACGCCCTGAGCGACCCGGCTGCGCCCTGAACGGGAGACATTGCTGATGCCTCTGCTCGACATACGCAACCTCACCATCGAAATCGACACCCCCCAGGGCAAGGTCAAGGCGGTGGACAGAGTCAGCCTGACCCTGAACGAGGGGGAGATCCGCGGGCTGGTGGGGGAATCCGGCTCGGGCAAGAGCCTGGTGGCCAAGGTGATCGTCGGCATCCAGAAGGACAACTGGACGGTGCGCGCCGACCGGATGCGCTTCAACGACATGGATCTGCTGACCATGGCGCCCAAGGAGCGGCGCCGCATCATGGGGCGGGAGATAGCGATGATCTTCCAGGACCCCATCAGCTGCCTCGACCCCTCGGAGGAGATAGGCACCCAGCTCGAAGAGGCCATCCCCACCAGCGCCTTCACCGGCAAGTTCTGGCAGCGCTTCCAGTGGCGCAAGAAGCGGGCCATCGCCCTGCTGCACCGGGTCGGGGTCAAGGATCACCGCAAGGTGATGCGGGCCTATCCCCACGAGCTGTCGGACGGCATGTGCCAGAAGGTGATGATCGCCATGGCCATCGCCAACCAGCCGCGCCTGCTGGTGGCGGACGAACCCACCAGCGCCATGGAGTCCACCACCCACTCCCAGATCCTGCGGTTGCTGGACAAGATGAACAAGCTGGGCAATACCACCATCCTCATCATCAGCAACGACATCGCCGCCATCGCGAACCTGACCGACACCCTCAACATCATGTATTGCGGCCAGATGGTGGAAGTGGGGACCCGGGACCAGATCCTGGAATCCCCTCACCACCCCTATACGGATGCCCTGCTCAAATCCATCCCGGACTTTGACAAACTGGTGCGCCACAAGTCCCGGCTCGAGACCCTGCCCGGGGTGATACCGCCGCTGCAGCACCTGCCCATCGGCTGCCGCCTCGGCCCACGCTGCCCCTATGCCCAGAAGCAGTGCGTGCAGACGCCGCTGATGAGCAAGGTCAAGGGGCATCAGTTCAGTTGCCACTTCCCGCTCAACATGGAAGAACCGAAGAAATGAACCGGCACCAGACCCTGATCCGGGGCACCTGCCCACCCCGTCAGCCCCTCTATCCGGCGAGCGCACCCAAGGAGACCACGTCGTGACCGAACCTTCCCTGTTGCAGGTCAGGGGCCTGTGCAAGACCTACCAGAACCGCACCGGCCTGTTCAGGCGCCGCGCGGTGGAGGCGATAAAGCCCCTCTCGTTCGATCTCGAGGTGGGCCAGACCCTGGCCATCGTCGGGGAGGCGGGCTCGGGCAAGAGCACCCTGGCCCGCATTCTGGCGGGCATGATTGAACCGAGTGGCGGGGAGATCGCCATCGAGGGGCAACCCATGGTCCACGGCGATTACCAGACCCGCTGCAAGCTGCTGCGGATGATCTTCCAGGACCCCAACACCTCCCTTAACCGGAAAATCCGGGTCGGCCAGATCCTGGAGACCCCGCTTCGCCTCAACACGGCCCTGAGCGAGGAAGAGCGCCGGGAGAAGGTGATCCAGACCCTGCGCATGGTGGGCATGCTGCCCGACCACGCCCTCTTCTATCCCCAGATGCTCTCCGCCGGCCAGCAGCAGCGGGTGGGGCTGGCACGGGCGCTCATCCTCAATCCCAAGATAGTGGTGGCGGACGAGGCGCTCTCGACCCTGGATATTTCGGTACGCTCCCAGATCATCAACCTGCTGCTGGAGATGCAGGAGACCATGGGGCTGAGCTATGTGCTGGTGGCCAACGATCTGGGGATCGTCAGCCACATCAGCGACGAGGTGCTGGTGATGCACGAAGGCCGTGTGGTGGAGCGCGGCAAGACCTTGCGGGTCTTCGCCGATCCCCAGCACGACGTCACCCGCCGCCTCATTCAGAACTACAACAACGAATACCGCCGCTGATCCCGCGGCGCGTTTCCCCTTGCGCCAGACATAAAAAAACCCGGCCTGATGTCTCATCAGTCGCCGGGGGATTGCGCTCAAAAAGTGATTGCGTCGCTCGTAGTAGGAACAGGGGAATGGTAGGCAGCCCCCGTCACCTCAACAACTGTCAGATCTGACAGGCAGTCCGCTATGGAACCGGAATTGCGGATCCGGCGAACAGATGAGCTCGGCCTCCAGGCGACCGAAGAAGGCCACCCGCTCGCTGATGTCTTCGTCTGCGAACGTCTGTGCCAGGGCCAGGTAGTCCTGATAGTGACGCGCCTCCGAGCGCAGCAGGGAGACATAGAAGCGGCCAAGCTCCTCGTCCAGATGAGGGGCCAGCCTGGCAAAACGCTCGCAGGATCGCGCTTCGATATAGGCACCGATGATCATCTTGTCCACCACGGCCGCCGGCTCGTAGGTGCGCACATGGGTCAGCAGGCTGCGGGCATAGCGGGAGGCGGTGACGGGACCATAGGGGATGCCCCGTGCGGCCATGATCTCCAGCACCTGCTCGAAGTGGTGCAGCTCCTCCTGGATGAGGCGCACCATGGGGAACAGCAGGGGATTGCGCTCCAGCTCGGCAAACACGCTCCTGTCTGATTCGCCCATGGTGCGCTTGCCGAGGATCTCCGCCTTCTCCGGCAAGGCATCGAGCTCCCGGTAGAAGGTCAGCTTGGGCAACAGGTGACGCTTCTCCTTGGGCAGGCAGTAGCGGCGCACCAGGCTGTGGGCGGTGAGTGCCGCCTTGTTCTCGCAGTTGGCGTGATCGATAAGCAGGGTCTGCAACTGGGCGGGATCCCGCGCCATTTCCACCCACTCATCCGGGGTCTCGCAATGCAGGAACTGGCGAACGGGGGCTAACAGGTCATCCATCTGAACTCTCATCTGTTGATACGACACGCGGCGCCTGGCGCCGGGGGGCCTATGCTAACGGATCCCGCCCGGCCTGCCCACCGCCATCATGGCTCAGCCCGTCAGACGCCTGAGGGAGTCGCGGCGGATCAGGGTGCCGCTGAAGGCGGGCAGTGCGTCCCGGCTCCCCTCCTCCACCATGGTGATCAGGCGGTTGATGGTCTCCTGGATCATCCCGTTCACCGGCATCTTGACGCTCGACAGCGCGGGAATGACGTAAGGGGCCAGGGGGATGTCGTCAAACCCCACCACCGAAACCTCGTCAGGCACCATCACACCGGCTTCGTGCAGCCGTTTGATGGCCCCGATCGCCATGTCATCGTTGCTGGCCACCAGGGCGCTGAAGCGAGCGCCTCGCGCCAGCAAGGTCGAGACGGCGGCCGCGCCACAGGCGGGGGTCCATTTGCCGGGGGCGATCAAGGTCTCCTGCACGGGGATGCCGTGCCGGATCAGCGCCTGCCGGTAACCGGCCAGGCGCTCGGCGCCGGTGGGGGAATCCGCAGAGCCTGCAATGAAGGCGATCTCCCTGTGCCCCATGGCCACCAGCTTGTCCATCACCGCCTCCGCCGCCGCCTGCTGATCCGCATAGACGCAGTGGGCCGGATGGCGGCTCAGACGCCGGTTGAGCACCATGATGGGCTGCTCATGCTGCTCGATGATCTCGTCCATCTCCTCCACCCCAAGAAAGCGCGGATAGATGATGACGCCATCGCAACGGGAATCGAGCAGATACTGGATGGCCTGGCGCTCCTCGTCGGCGCTGTGCTTGCCGTCCGCTAGTATGAGCTGGCGCCCGCGATCCTCGGTCATCCGCGCCACCTGGGAGAGCAGCTCGCCGAAGTAGACGCCGTGGTAGAGGGTGTTGGTGACCACCAGTCCCAGGGTCCGGGTGTGCCTGGTCGCCAGCTGCCTCGCCACCAGGTTGGGGCGATAGCCGCACTCCTCGATGGCCTGCTGCACCCGGTCCCGGGTCTCCTGGCTGGTGTAACCATTGCCCGACAACACCCGGGAGACCGTCGCCTTCGACACCCCTGCCCGCCTTGCCACCTCCAGCATCGTCGTCATTGTGTTCTCCCTTGCTCGTCACGGGGCGCAGTGTACTGCACCGCCCCCGGCTTGTCGTCGCACGAATGGCGTGCTGGCCCGGGTTCAGTGATCCCATTCACGGATCCGGACGCTCGCTGCACAAGGTGCTTGTCTCCCGCGCTCAGGCCGCGCACTCTATGTGGAACCGGTTCCACATTCAGTTTCATGCGCGTTCCCGCCCTTCGCGGCGGCGGGGGCGAGCAGGCCCACTTGGTGAAAAGGATCTACCTCGATGTCAAAAAACTATGCGGCTCTGGCCGGTACCGTCATCACCGCACTCGGCGGCGCCGACAACGTCGTCGCCGTGACCCACTGCATGACGCGGCTGCGCTTTGTGCTCGGCGATCCCGCCCGGGTCAATGGCCCTGCCCTCAAGGCCATCACGGGCGTGCTCGGGGTGGTGCAGGCGGACAACCAGTGTCAGGTGATCATCGGCAACACCGTCTCCCACGCCTATCGCGAGGTGCTGGCCCTGCTGCCCCAGGGCGGCGGGCAGACTCCGCTTCCGGAGGCTTCCGCTGGCTGGAGCCTGCGCCGCATGGGCGCTGCCATCCTCGACGCCCTGATCGGCACCATGTCCCCCCTCATCCCGGCCATCATCGGCGGCTCCATGCTCAAGCTGCTGGCCATGGTGCTGGAGATGACCGGCGTGCTGGAGAAAGGCTCCTCGACCCTCACCATCCTCACGGTGGCCGGGGATGGGGCCTTCTTCTTCCTGCCCCTGATGGTGGCCGCCTCCGCCGCCGTCAAGTTCAAGACCAACATGTCCCTGGCCATCGCCATCGCAGGCGTGCTGGTGCACACCAGCTTCATCGAGCTGATGGCCAGAGCCGCCGAAGGGGAGCAGGTGACTTTCGCCCTGGTCCCGGTGACCGCGGTCAAATACACCTACACCGTCATTCCGGCGCTGGTGATGACCTGGTGCCTCTCCTACATCGAGGGCTGGGTCGACCGCATCACCACGGCGGTCACCAAGAACTTCCTCAAACCCATGCTGATCGTGCTGATCGCGGCGCCGCTGGCCATCCTCTTCATCGGCCCCGTCGGCATCTGGATTGGCACCGCCATCTCCGGCCTGGTCTACACGGTCCACGACTACCTGGGCTGGCTGTCGGTGGCCATCATGGGGGCGCTCTGGCCCCTGCTGGTGATGACCGGCATGCACCGCGTCTTCACCCCGACCATCATCCAGACCATCGCCGAGACCGGCAAGGAAGGCATGGTGATGCCCTCCGAAATTGGCGCCAATCTCTCTCTTGGCGGCTCGTCCCTGGCGGTGGCCTGGCGCACCCGAAACCCGGAACTGCGCCAGACGGCGCTCGCGGCGGCCGCCTCCGCCATCATGGCGGGGATCTCCGAACCCGCGCTCTACGGTGTGGCCCTGCGCCTCAAGCGTCCGCTCATCGCGAGCCTCATCAGCGGCTTTGTCTGCGGTGCCGTCGCCGGCATGGCGGGGCTCGCCAGCCACTCCATGGCCGCCCCCGGGCTCTTTACCAGCGTGCAGTTCTTCGATCCGGCCAACCCCATGACCATCGCCTGGGTGTTCGGCGTGATGGCCCTCTCGGTGGTGCTCTCCTTCGTGCTGACCCTGGTGATGGGGTTCGAGGACATCCCGGTCGAGAGCCCGGCCTCCCGCGCCGAGCCCGTGCAACCCGTCGCCACCAGCCAGGCGCAGGCCGGGCTGTGACACCCCATTCAGACATGACAAGAGGTAACAGATGTCGTTAACAAGATTTCCCGAGGGCTTTCTCTGGGGCGGTGCCCTGGCCGCCAATCAGGCGGAGGGCGGCTATCTCGAGGGGGGCAAGGGGCTGACCACGGTAGACATGATCCCCCATGGCCCGCGCCGCATGGCGGTCAAACTCGGCCAGGAGAAGCGCATCACCCTGCAAGATGACGAGTTCTACCCAAGCCACGGAGCCATCGATTTCTATCACCGCTATCGGGAGGACATCGCCCTGATGGCCGAGATGGGCTTCACCGTGTTTCGCACCTCCATCGCCTGGGCCCGTCTCTACCCCAGGGGTGACGAGCGCGAGCCCAATGCCGAGGGCATCGCCTTCTACCGGGCGGTGTTCGAGGAGTGCAGAAAGTACAACATCGAGCCCCTGGTGACCCTGTGCCACTTCGATGTGCCCATGCACCTGGTGACCGAGTACGGCTCCTGGCGCAACCGCCAGATGGTGGAGTTTTTCACCCGCTACGCCCGCACCTGCTTCGAGCAGTTCGACGGCCTGGTGAAGTACTGGCTCACCTTCAACGAGATCAACATCCTGCTGCACAGCCCCTTCTCCGGGGCGGGGCTGGTGTTCGAGCAAGGGGAGCACCAGGATCAGGTGAAGTATCAGGCCGCCCACCACGAGCTGGTGGCCAGCGCCCTGGCGACCCGGATCGCCCACGAGGTGAACCCGGCCAACCAGGTGGGCTGCATGCTGGCGGGGGGCAACTTCTACCCCTACTCCTGCAAGCCCGCAGACGTCTGGACCGCCCTCCAGAAAGATCGGGAGAACCTCCTCTTCATCGACGTGCAAGCCAGGGGCGCCTATCCGGCCTATGCGCAGAGGGTATTTCGTGACAAGGGGATCACCCTGGTGAAGGGGCCGGAAGATGACGAGATCCTCAGGCACACCGTGGATTTCGTCTCCTTCAGCTACTACGCCTCCCGCTGCGCCGCCGCCGACATGAATGCGGGCAACACCAGCGAGGCCAACGTGGTCAAGTCCCTGCGCAATCCCCACATCGAGGTGAGCGAGTGGGGCTGGGGCATCGACCCCCTGGGCCTTCGCATCACCCTCAACACCTTGCACGATCGCTACCAGAAGCCCCTCTTCCTGGTGGAAAACGGCCTGGGTGCGGTGGACGAAGTGAACGAGCTAGGGGAGATAGAGGACGACTACCGCATCGCCTACCTGCGCGCCCACATCGAGGCCATGAGGGACGCCATCGAGGACGGCGTGCCCCTGATGGGGTACACCAGCTGGGGCTGCATCGATCTCGTCTCCGCCTCCACCGGCGAGATGAGCAAGCGCTATGGCTTCGTCCACGTGGACCGGGACGACGCCGGCCATGGCACCCTGGCCCGCCGGCGCAAGAAGTCGTTCTGGTGGTACAAGAAGGTGATCGCGAGCAACGGGGAGGATCTGGCCTGAGCCCCCCTCAGTTTCGCCGCAAGGCGCATCCATGCAACAGGGGGGCCGAGGCCCCCCTGTTGTTCATCACGCTGGCAATCTGAAAACGTTTAACTGCCTTCGTTGAAGATCTCGAGGTTGCTGGTCCCTTCCTGCCACTCGCGCACCGCCTTGTTGTCGTCGCTGCGCAGGGCATTGAGGTGGTCCAGATAACCCTGATCCACGTCGGAGGTGACGTAGTGACCGTTGAAGACCGAGGTCTCGAAGTGGCGCAGCTCGGGGTTGATCTCCCGCACCGCCTCTTCCAGATCTTCCAGATCCTGGAAGATCAGGCCGTCAGCACCAATAAGCTTGCACACCTCTTCCACTTCACGGCCATGGGCAATGAGCTCGTTGGCGGTGGGCATGTCGATGCCGTAGACGTTGGGGAAGCGAATTTCCGGCGCGGCCGAGGCGAAGTAGACCTTGGCGGCCCCCGCTTCACGGGCCATCTGGATGATCTGCTCGGAGGTGGTGCCCCGCACGATGGAGTCGTCCACCAGCAACACCTTCTTGCCCTTGAATTCGGAGCTGATGGCGTTGAGCTTGCGGCGCACCGACTTCTTGCGCTGGGTCTGGCCCGGCATGATGAAGGTACGGCCGATGTAGCGGTTCTTCACGAAGCCCTGACGGTACGGAAGGCCCAGGGTGTGGGCGATTTCCAGCGCCACGTCGCAGGAGGTCTCGGGGATGGGGATGACCACGTCCACGTCGAGATCGTCCCACTCCCGTGCGATCTTCTGGCCCAGCTTGCGACCCATGTTGAGGCGGGCGGCATAGACGGAGACCTTGTCGATGAAGGAGTCGGGGCGGGCGAAGTAGACGTATTCGAAGATGCAGGGGTTCATCTGCGGGTTCTCCGCACACTGCTCGGAGAAGAGCTGGCCCTGCTCGGTGATGTAGATGGCCTCGCCCGGGGCGACGTCACGCACCGTCTCGAAGCCGATGGCGTCGAGGGCCACGCTCTCGGAGGCGAGCATATACTCCACCTGCCCCTGCTCGTCGACCCGGCGACCCAGGATCAGCGGGCGAATACCGTTGGGATCGCGGAAACCGATGAGGCCGTGACCGATCACCAGAGAGACCACGGCATAGGCGCCGCGGATCTGCTGGTGCACTTTGCGCACCGCCGAGAAGATATCTTCCGGGCGCAGCGCCATCTTGTCGCACAAGTCCAGCTCGTGGGCCAGCACGTTCAACAGCACTTCGGAGTCCGAGGTGGTGTTGATGTGGCGGCGGGCCACCTTGAACTGCTGCTCCTTGAGCTCCTTGGCGTTGGTGAGGTTGCCGTTGTGGGCCAGCACCATGCCGTAGGGGGAGTTCACGTAAAACGGCTGTGCCTCTGCCGCGCTGGAGCTGCCTGCGGTGGGATAACGGACGTGTCCGATGCCGATATTCCCTTTCAGGCGCTGCATGTGGCGCACTTCAAACACATCCTTCACCAGACCGTTGGCCTTGCGTTGCCGGAAGTTTCCACTGTCAATGGTCACGATCCCGGCGGCATCCTGTCCCCTGTGCTGCAACACCGTCAAGGCGTCGTAGAGGGCCTGATTGACGGGGGTGGTGCCAACTATACCGACAATACCGCACATGTCTTTGCTACCTCGAAGTCACTGTACCTGTTGAAGAAAACTGGACGAGTTCATCATGAACCCGAAAAACCACTGGATCACCGGCTTGAACTCCGGCACCAGCCTGGACGCCACCCACCAGTCGCTCTGGGAGAGGCTGGTGAAGGTATCCATGAAAAACAGCAGGGCGCTGACGATCAGCACCCCGCGAATGGCGCCAAAACAGACCCCGAGCACCCTGTCTGTGCCGGAAAGCCCGGTCTTTTCCACCAGCAGGCCCACCACGTAGTTCACCACGCTCCCCAGGATCAGGGTCGCCACGAACAGGGCGGCGATGGCCAGACCGTTGCGCACCATGGCATCGGAGAAAGAGGTGAAATAGACGGCGAGATCGGGATAGAAATGGCTGGCAATGAAAAAGGCGACGAACCAGGTGACCAGAGACATGGCCTCCTTGAGAAAGCCGCGCACCAGGCTGATGAGGGCGGAGAAACCGACGATGCCGATGATGGCGTAATCAATCCAGACCATAGAAAAAGATGTCCTGCGAAATTGCGGCGCAGTCTAACAAAAACGATTGCGCAATGCTTGATAAAATTGTGTTACAGGCCCGAAGGGAGCTATCCCTTCCCCTTGCGGCGGGTTTCCCGGGCCCAGAATGCACAACGCCATGGCATGCCATGGCGTTGTCGTCTGCAACGAGCGCTTACCCGATGTGGGTCAGGCCGCCCATGTAGGATTGCAGCGCAGCCGGGATGGCGATGCGGCCATCTGCCTGCTGGTAGTTCTCGAGCACGGCCACCAGGGTACGACCCACCGCCAGACCGGAACCATTCAGGGTGTGAATGAGCTGCGGCTTGCCGTCGATGCGCACGCGAGCCTGCATGCGGCGCGCCTGGAAGTCGGTGCAGTTGGAAACGGAGGAGATCTCGCGATAGGTGTTCTGGGCCGGCAGCCACACTTCCAGATCGTAGGTCTTGGCGGCGCAGAAGCCCATGTCACCGGTGGAAAGCGCCATCACGCGATACGGCAGCTCCAGCAGTTGCAGCACCTTCTCGGCGTGACCCACCATCTCTTCCAGGGCATCCCAGGATTTTTCCGGGTGCACCAGTTGCACCATCTCGACCTTGTCGAACTGGTGCATACGGATGAGGCCACGGGTATCACGACCGTAGGAGCCCGCTTCGGAGCGGAAGCAGGGGCTGTGGGCGGTCATCTTGATGGGCAGCTCCTGCTCGTCGAAGATCTCGTCACGGGCCATGTTGGTGAGCGGCACTTCGGAGGTCGGGATGAGGGAGAACTTGCGCACCTTGCCTTCGTCTTCCCCTTCCCCTTCGATGCCGGTATTGAAGAGATCCTGGGAGAACTTGGGCAGCTGGCCGGTGCCGTACAGGCTGTCCGGGTTGACCAGATAGGGCACGTAGCACTCGGTGTAGCCGTGCTGCAGGGTGTGCAGGTCCAGCATGAACTGGGCCAGGGCGCGGTGCAGACGGGCAATCTGGCCCTTCATGACCACGAAACGGGCGCCGGAGAGCTTGACGCCGTTCTTGAAGTCGACCCCCTTGGCCGCCTCACCCAGATCGATGTGATCGCGTACCGGGAAATCGAACTCACGCGGGGTACCCCAGCGGCGGACCTCCACGTTGTCGTTCTCGTCACGGCCCACCGGGGCGGTCTCGCTCGGCAGGTTGGGGATGGCGTCGGCGATCCCCTTGAGCTGGGCCAGCAGGGCCTCCAGCTCGACCTTGCTGGTCTCGAGCTCGTCGTTGATCTTGGTCACCTCGGCCTTGAGGGGGGCAACATCTTCACCACGACGGGCAGCCTCACCGATGGACTTGGAGCGGGCGTTGCGCTCGGCCTGCAGCTCCTGGGTGCGGGACTGCAGATCCTTGCGTTTCTCTTCCAGAACATTGACCGCCGCTACGTCCAGAACGTAGCCACGTGTCGCCAGACGAGCGGCAGCTTCGGTGATGTCGCTGCGCAGATATTTGGGATCCAGCATGGTTTACCTACTTTTTTTAATGGGATCTGGGCCCGGGTCATCGTGACCGGGTTGGGAAACAGATCCGGAAGTTAACATCGGTTGGCGCACCCCTTTGCCTTCGGAATCGGGCCTTCGAAATCAAGAAGATGGTGCAAGGCCAAGACAACCGGGGTCAGACGGGCAGTGTAGCAGACCGCCCCCCCGCCCGAACAGGGACTATTACGCCCGTTTTTGCCGGGCCCCCCTCCCCTGATGCCTTTGCCGTGCGCTTTCCGGGCAAGGGGCTTGAAGGTCTTTCCTATCGCTTGCGCGGGCTCTGCTTGTCCAGCTCGTGCAGATAGTCGAGCTTCTGGGCTATCTGCTTCTCAAGCCCCCGCTCGGTGGGTTGATAGTACTGCTTGCCGGCAAGCTCCGGGGGGAAGTACTGCTCGCCGGCGGCATAGGCCCCCGGCTCGTCGTGGGCGTAGCGATATTCGGCGCCGTAGCCCAGCTCGCTCATCAGCTTGGTCGGTGCATTGCGAAGGTGCGGTGGCACCTCGAAGTCCGGCAGGTTCTTGGCGTCGTGAAGCGCCGCCTTCCAGGCGGTGTAGACCGCATTGCTCTTGGGGGCACAGGCGAGGTAGACGATGGCCTGGGCGATGGCCCGCTCCCCTTCCGCCGGGCCGATGCGATGGAAGCAGTCCCAGGCCGAGAGCGCCACCTGCATGGCACGGGGATCGGCGTTGCCCACGTCTTCCGAGGCAATGGCCAGCAAGCGGCGGGCGATGTAAAGGGGATCGCAGCCGGCGCTCACCATGCGGGCATACCAGTAGAGGGCCGCATCCGGTGCCGAGCCGCGAATGGACTTGTGCACCGCCGAGATGAGGTCGTAGAAGTGATCGCCGCCCTTGTCGAAACGGGCCACGTGCTCCCCCACCACGGCGGCGAGCAGGGTACTGTCGATCACCCGCGCCCCTGAGCTGTCGGCCTCGGCCATGTCGGCCAGGAGCTCCAGATAGTTCAGAGACTTGCGCCCGTCCCCGTCCACCGCTTTCGCCAGCGCCTCCTTGGCCCCGGGGGCAAAGCGCAGGCTAGGGTCATTGAGGCCGCGCGGGTCCTGCATCGCCTGATCGATCATGGCGAGGATGTCATGCTCCTCCAGCCTCTTGAGCAGATAGACCCGGGCCCGGGAGAGCAGCGCATTGTTGAGCTCGAACGAGGGGTTCTCGGTGGTGGCGCCGATGAAGGTGATGGTGCCGTCTTCGATGTGGGGCAGGAAGACATCCTGCTGGCTCTTGTTGAAGCGGTGGACTTCATCCACGAACAGGATGGTGCGCACCCCGCGCCACCCGTTCTCCTTCGCCTTGTCGAGGGCGGCGCGGATCTCCTTGATGCCGGAGGTGACCGCCGAGAGCCGCTCCACCTCCGCCTGGCAGTAGTGGGCAACCAGTTCTGCCAGCGTGGTCTTGCCGGTGCCGGGGGGGCCCCAGAGGATCATGGAGTGGCAGTGCCCCGCCAGGATCGCTTTTCGCAGGGGCTTGTCCGGCCCCAGGATATGCTGCTGGCCGATGTACTGCTCGAGGGTTTGCGGCCGCATCCGGGCCGCAAGCGGACGAAAGTCCGAGGAGAAATCCAGGGATAAATTGCTCATCTGCATTGACCTTGCATCTGACCGGTCATAAACAACGCCCGGTCAGACGATAACGCCGGTAACGGCTGGCTCATCAGCGCTGGTCGTCCAACTCGACCCCCTTCGGGATCTTGAAGACAAATTCGTTGCCCTTGAGCACCGGCTTGCGGTTGAAGCTGCTCAGGGTGAACTCGCTCCACTGGCCCTGGGCCTCTTTCACGTCGAAGCGACTGATGTTGTTCTGACGGTCGAAGGTGATGCGAAAGGAGGCGATCAGCTCGTCCTTGTTGCGGCTGGTGACGGTATAGACATCCCCTTCCTGGGTCACGTCATAGTTCTTCCAGAGGCTGTTGTCGTTGCCCGCGATGAGCACGAAGGGGGTGTTGAGCACCGCATCCTTCATCTTGAGAGCGGTGACCTGCTCGACGAAGGGGTCGTACACCCACACATCCTTGCCATCGGCCACGATCAGGCTCTCGTCCGGGGAGGTAGTGTGCCAGTTGAAGCGGTTGGGTCGCTGCACCAGCAGGGAGCCGCTCGCCTTTTGCAGCTCCTTGCCCTTGCTGTCATAAACGGTCTGGGCAAATGTCGCGGAGAAGACATTGACGGAGGAGAGCTTCTCCTTGAGATCGCTGGCCGCATCGGCCCACACCTGGCTGCTGGCAACCAGCAGAATGGAACCCATCAACAGTTGTTTTTTCATCAGGCTCTTCATAGGGAGGTTCTCGATAAAAGGCCACGCCCGCAAAGGGCATGGCCAGAATGATACAGGAGTTAGGCTTAGTCACGAACCGGCGGCGGTGCCAGCACGTCGCGCTGGCCGTTGCCACCCGGGGCGCTGACGATGCCCTGGTTTTCCATCTGCTCGATGAGACGGGCCGCCCGGTTGTAACCGATCTTGAACTTGCGCTGGACGCTGGAGGTGGAGCCACGGCGGGATTCCACCACGAAGGCCACCGCCTCGTCGAACAGGGGATCGAGCTCTTCATCGCCGCCCCCGCCGAAGTCGCCACCGCCGCCCTCGCCGTCCGACTCGCCGGAGAGGATCTCGTCGATGTAATCCGGCTCACCACGCAGTTTCCAGTCCGCCACCACCTTGTGTACCTCGTGGTCATCGACGAAGGCACCGTGGACACGGGTGGGGTTGGAGGTGCCGGCAGGCATGTAGAGCATGTCACCCATGCCGAGCAGGGATTCGGCGCCCCCCTGGTCCAGGATGGTGCGCGAATCGATCTTGCTCGACACCTGGAAGGAGATACGGGTCGGGATGTTGGCCTTGATGAGGCCGGTAATGACATCCACCGACGGACGCTGGGTCGCGAGGATAAGGTGAATACCGGCCGCCCGCGCCTTCTGGGCGATACGGGCGATAAGCTCCTCCACCTTCTTGCCGACGATCATCATCATGTCGGCAAACTCGTCCACCACCACCACGATGTGGGGCAGCTTTTCCAGCTCCGGCGGCATCTGATCCATGGAGTCGCCCGGACGCCACAGGGGGTCGACCAAGGGATCCCCCGCCTCGATGGCGGCCAGCACCTTGTCGTTGTACCCCTTGAGGTTGCGCACCCCGACCGCGGACATCAGCTTGTAGCGACGCTCCATCTCGCCTACGCACCAGCGCAGGGCGTTGGCGGCATCCTTCATGTCGGTGACCACCTCGGTCAGCAGATGCGGAATCCCTTCATAGACCGAGAGCTCCAGCATCTTGGGGTCGATCATGATGAAACGCAGATCCTCGGGGGAGGATTTGTAGAGCATGGAGATGATCATGGTGTTCACCCCCACCGACTTGCCCGAGCCCGTGGTACCCGCCACCAGCAGGTGGGGCATCTTGGCGAGGTTCACCACCACGGGTTCCCCCGCGATGTCCTGACCCAGCCCCATGGTGAGCGGATTGCGGCTGGCCGCGAACGCCTCGCAGTCCAGGGTCTCCCGCAGGTAGACGGTCTGGCGTACCCGGTTGGGCAGCTCGATCCCGACGAACGTCTTGCCCGGGATCACTTCCACCACCCGCACGCTGCTGGCAGAGAGAGAACGGGCGAGATCCCGGGAAAGATTGGTGATCTTGCTCGCCTTCATGCCCGGCGCCAGGTCCAGTTCGAAGCGGGTAATGACGGGACCGGGATAGACGCCCACCACCTTGGCCTGCACGTTGTAATCGGCGAGCTTCGCCTCCACCAGCCGGCCCATGCGCTCCAGCTCGTCCTTGCTCATCATCTGGGTCTTGGCGGGCGGCCTGTCCAGCAGATCGATGCTCGGCAAAGGGGCCAGACCGGGCTGGGGACGGCGCTTGGCTTTCACCGGAGCAGCGGCAACGGGAGCATCGGGTTCGTCATCCCCCTCCGCCCAGGGCAAGTCGAGGTCATCTTCTTCCTGGCGCACGGCGGGACGCGGACGGCCATTGGCCACGCGCTTGCCCTTGGCGGCAGGCGCCGGAGCCTCGTCCTCTTCGTCGTCAAACTGCGGATCGAACTGGAAGGTGTCTTCGTCAAGCTCCGGCAGCCATTCGTCAGCTTTTGTCTTTTGAGCGCGATTCTTCGCCTTGGGGTTGCGTGTCCAGCTGCTGTGGGGGTCTTCGTCATCCTCTTCCTGATCGAAGCTACCCACGCCCCCTTCCAGCAGGGGATCCGGCCCCTCATAGCGAGGCTGGCGCCAGCCACCGGTGAGCCAGCGGCCCAGAGTGGTGGGGAAATGGTAGATGGCGCTGACAGAGCCGGTGCAGGCGGCACCGATGCGCTCGACAATGGTGAGCCAGGACCAGCCGGTAAAGAGGGTGATGCCGGTCGCCACGAAGCAGAGCAGCATCAGGTTGGCCCCCACGCCGCCAAACAGCGGCACCACGGCGGAGGCGATCACATCCCCCACCAGGCCGCCGGCGGAAAAGTTCTGCAAGTCGTTGAAGTTCATGCTGGCGATG
The DNA here is from genome assembly GCF_040908005.1 of Aeromonas sp. s1(2024). NCBI lineage: Bacteria > Pseudomonadati > Pseudomonadota > Gammaproteobacteria > Aeromonadales > Aeromonadaceae > Aeromonas > Aeromonas sp. s1(2024). The sequence continues at coordinate 43,081 of NZ_JBFOCW010000035.1, forward strand.
GCGGACATGCCAAGCACCGTCAGCACGAAGCCGATGATCCGTACCGACAGGGTGAGGTAATCCACTTCCAGCAGCTTGCTCGGGCGCCAGAACAGGCTCCAGCCAAGCAGCACTACCAGGGGGGGCACCAGATAGGAGAAGGCCCCGAAGGTAAACATGGTGATGTCGGCGAGCCAGGCACCGGCGCTGCCCGCGAGGTTTTTCACCTCCCCTTGCCAGGAGGTTTGCGACCAGCCGGGATCGGCGGGATGGTAGGTCAGCAGGGCAAGCAAAAGATAGGCAGCCATCAGGGTGATGGCGATCAAGACGGCCTCGAAGATCCGTTGTGTACCTGATAAAGGAGTAAACAGCTTTTTATCGGCCAAACTCCGGCTCCTTTGTGAAAACATGAATGCGGGGATAGGGGGCCTAGTATCCCTGAAAAGCCCACCGATTGTCAGCCAGTGCCTGAGGGCGGGCCTGAAACTCTCTATAAGAAGAAACGAGCGGACCGGCCGCTCGTTTCTGACTATCGTGACTCGTCATGGAACTTGCAAGTCACAGCACAACCCCGCTTATCGGGTGCTGATCACCAGACGACTGCTCTGTTTGACCTCTTCCATCACCACGTAGGTGCGGGTGTCGTTGACGCCCGGCAGACGCAGCAGGGTTTCACCCAGCAGGCGGCGGTAAGCGGACATGTCGCTGACGCGGGTCTTGAGCAGATAGTCGAAATCACCGGACACCAGATGGCACTCCTGGATCTCTTCGAGCACCTGAACAGCCTTGTTGAACTGCTCGAACACATCGGGGGCGCCACGATTGAGGGTAATTTCCACGAACACCAGCAGAGACGCGTCCAGATAATGAGGGTTCAGAATGGCGGCATATCCTTCGATATACCCTTGTCGCTCCAGGCGACGAACCCGTTCCAGACACGGTGTGGGACTCAGGCCAACTCGTTTGGACAACTCAACGTTCGAAATCCTGCCATCCTTTTGCAGTTCATTCAGAATGTTGCGGTCAATCCTGTCCAAATCCTTTAGCCGACTCTTAGCTTCCATCATTTAATTCCATCCTTTGGCTATTTTTTGGTAAGAATCACCAGTCATTTTATAATAATGGTCACAAATCCTGTCAATACCTGAATATACTAGGCGCAAATGTCGCTTAACATCTAGGCAACATAAACCACCAATCGATAGACGAGGGATAGCATGATTATCGGTGTACCTAAGGAAATAAAAAACCATGAATATCGCGTAGGCATGGTTCCGGCCAGTGTACGTGAACTGACAGCACGAAACCATACTGTTTTCGTCCAAAGCGGCGCAGGAAATGGCATTGGGTTCAGTGACGCAGATTATCTGGCTGCCGGAGCCGAGATCCTAGCCTCCGCTGCCGAAGTTTTCGCCAAGGCGGAGATGATCGTCAAGGTCAAGGAACCCCAGGCAGTGGAACGGGCCATGCTGCGTCCCGGCCAGACCCTCTTTACCTATCTGCATCTGGCGCCGGACCTGGCCCAGACCCAGGATCTCATCGACAGTGGTGCCGTCTGCATCGCCTATGAAACCGTCACAGACGGTCGTGGCGGTCTGCCCCTGCTGGCCCCCATGTCGGAAGTGGCCGGACGCATGTCTATTCAGGCCGGAGCCCAGGCACTGGAGAAATCCCGTGGCGGCAGCGGCGTGCTGCTCGGCGGTGTGCCCGGTGTGGAACCGGCCAAGGTGGTGATCATCGGTGGTGGTGTGGTGGGCTCCAACGCAGCCCGCATGGCCGTCGGCCTGCGTGCCGACGTCACCATCCTCGACAACAACGTCGATACCCTGCGCCGTCTCGACAGCGAGTTCCAAGGGGCTGCCAAGGTGGTCTACTCCAACCGCGAGACCCTGGAGCGCCATCTGCTGGCGGCGGACCTGGTCATCGGCGGCGTGCTGGTACCTGGCGCCACTGCGCCAAAACTTGTCAGCCGTGACCACATTGCTCGCATGAAACCCGGTGCAGCCATCGTGGACGTGGCCATCGACCAGGGCGGCTGTGTCGAGACCTCCCATGCCACCACCCATGAAGATCCCACCTTCATCGTCGACGAGGTGGTGCACTACTGCGTGGCCAACATGCCGGGTGCCGTGGCGCGGACCTCCACCGTGGCCCTGAACAACGCCACCCTCCCCTTCATCATCAAGCTGGCCGAACAGGGCTATCGCAACGCTCTGCTCGCCGATCCCCACCTGTTGCACGGCCTGAACGTGATGGCGGGCAAAATCACCTGCAAGGAGGTTGCCGTGGCCCACAACCTGGCTTACACGGATCCCCTGACCCTGCTGAACTGATCGCGTCCCTGCAAAGGGAGGTAGATGAGTGAAAATCCGCCCGCGATGGGCGGTTTTTTTATGCCTGCCATCCCCGGCTCACCCCTCTTGCTGGCGATTGCCCCAATCGATGCGCTGGCCTTTGACCACGGATCACGAATTACCTACAATCGCGCAAACTCATCACGTCTCGGAAATCACATCATGAGCCAAGTCACTCACAGCAAACTGCTGATCCTGGGATCCGGTCCGGCAGGTTACACTGCGGCCGTCTATGCCGCTCGCGCCAACCTCAATCCCCTGCTCATCACCGGCATGCAGCAAGGTGGTCAGCTGACCACCACCACCGAAGTGGAAAACTGGCCAGGGGACGCGGAAGGGCTGACCGGCCCGGCCCTGATGGAGCGCATGAAAGAGCATGCAGAGAAGTTCGATACCCGCATCCTCTTTGATCATATCAATGAAGTGACGCTGACCGAGCGTCCCTTCCGCCTCAAGGGGGACAACGGTGAATACACCTGCGATGCGCTGATCCTCGCCACCGGTGCCTCCGCCAAATATCTGGGTCTGCCCTCCGAAGAGGCTTTCAAGGGCCGCGGCGTCTCCGCCTGCGCCACCTGTGACGGCTTCTTCTACCGCAATCAGGAAGTGGCAGTGGTCGGCGGCGGCAACACCGCCGTGGAAGAGGCACTCTATCTGGCCAACATCGCCAAAAAGGTGCACCTCATCCATCGCCGCGACGAGTTCCGCGCCGAGAAGATCCTGATCAAGCGCCTCAACGACAAGGTCGAGAGCGGCAATATCGTCCTGCACACCCATCAGACCCTGGACGAAGTACTGGGTGACGACATGGGCGTCACCGGCGTGCGCCTGCGCAGCACCCGGGATGACACCACCTCCGAGCTGCCGCTGATGGGGGTCTTCATCGCCATCGGTCACCAGCCCAACACCCAGATCTTCGAAGGGCAGCTGGCGATGGAAAACGGCTATCTGAAAGTGCGTGGCGGACTGGAAGGGTTCGCAACCCAGACCAGCATCCCGGGCGTGTTCGCCGCCGGCGACGTGGCCGACCACGTCTACCGCCAGGCGATCACCTCCGCAGGGACCGGCTGCATGGCCGCCCTCGATGCTGAGCGATATCTGGACGCACAATAATCGGAAGGATATAAAGGGCATGCCAGTTGGCATGCCCTTTTTTATTGCAAGGAGCAGGATGAAACGAAAAATAATGATAGTGGAAGACAGCCTGACGGTACGCCGCATGCTGACCCAGGCCATTGCGCAGCAGACCGGGCTGGAAATCGACGCGTTCGATACCCTTGAAGGGGCTCGCGATTGCCATGGGGAAGATTATGTGGTCGCCCTGGTGGATCTCACCCTGCCGGACGCCCCCGGCGGAGAGGCTGTCAACGTGCTGAGGGAGCGTGGGCTGCCGGTGGTGATCCTGACGGCCGACATCAGCGAAGAGAAGCGGGAAGCCTGGCTGGAGGCCGGGGTGCTGGACTACGTGATGAAGGATTCACGTCACTCCCTGCAATATGCTGTCGGTCTGGTGCACCGCCTCTACCTCAACCAGGCCATCGAAGTCTTGGTGGTCGACGATTCACGCACCTCCCGTCACCGTACCGCGGCCCAGTTGCGCAAGCAGTTGTTGCAGGTGCACGAGGCCAATTCTGCCCGCGATGCGCTGGCGCAGCTCGAGCAGCACCCCGCCATTCGCCTGATGCTGGTGGACTACTATATGCCGGAGATCGACGGCATCAGCCTGGTGCGAATGCTGCGCGAGCGCTACAGCAAGCAGCAGCTCGCCATCATCGGCATCTCGGTATCGGACAAACACGGCCTCTCGGCACGCTACCTCAAGCAAGGGGCGAATGATTTTCTCAATCAGCCCTTTGAACCCGAGGAGCTGCAGTGCCGGGTCAGCCACAACCTGGAGGCCCTTGAGCAGTTCAACAACATCCAGGAATCGGCCAACCGAGACTACCTGACCGGACTTTACAACAGACGCTACTGGTTCAACGAGGGTCAAAAGTGGTTCGAGGAGCATCAGCGCCATCAGGCGCAGCTCTCCCTGTGCGTGCTCGATGTGGATCACTTCAAGCAGGTCAATGATCACTGGGGGCACGCCATCGGCGATCAGCTGCTCTGTCATCTGGCCAGGCTGCTCACCCAGTTCTTCCCGGATGCCATGATAGCCCGATTCGGTGGTGAAGAATTTGCCCTGATGGTGCCACACTGCCCCGTTCCCGTGCTGCTCAAGCGGCTGGAAGGGCTTCGTCTGCAAATGCGCCAGCAACCGCTGTCCCGGGAGATATCGCTCTTTGTACGCGCCAGTTTCGGCGTCATCAATGTCGGGCGGCTCTCCATGGACGAGGCGCTGAGCGAGGCAGATCGCCAGTTGTATCAGGCAAAGAATACCGGGCGAGACAAGATAGTCTGTCAGGACGTCTGAGCAAGCATCAGCAGAGACACTCCGTGTAGTACCGCCCGGCGCCCCTTGTGTGGCGGCCGCCGGGTCAATCCCTTCTTCACCGTTCAATAGGTCTTGTCGACCCGCACTCCATCGTTGAAATAGAGGATGCGTACCTTGTCGCCCTGCGCAAAGACCATGGCCGGATCGTAATCCTGGATCACGTTGATGAGCCCATTCTGCTCGTTGCGGATCAGCAGCTCCACCAGCTTGTTCTCCACCACGCTGCCCCCTGACTGAAACTGCTGCACCGCCGCCGCTCCCGCCAGTGCCCCGACCGCAGTGGCAATCTCCCGCCCGTGCCCACCGCCAAACTGGTTGCCGAGCAGCCCGCCAAGCACGGCCCCTCCCAGAGTTTTCCAGCCGGAATGCTCTGATTCCACCATCTGGCGCTGGGTGATGTTGCGCACCGCATCCACCTGGCCGAAGACCACCTGCTCCACCGGACGCGCCGTGTTGCGTTCATACACCGCACTCCAGGCCGGTGCCGTGACAAAGCCAAGCAAGCTGGATACTATCAGGATAATGGCCTTCATCTATGAACCTCTGCCTTATGTCTCGCTATCTTACCGAACTGGATGATGAGCTGTGCTGGTTTCCCTCCCCCAGCCATGCGCTGGAAGAGCCCAACGGGCTGCTCGCGATTGGGGGAGATCTCTCCCCCACTCGATTGCTGGCAGCTTACCACAGCGGGATCTTTCCGTGGAATGAACCCCATCAGCCACTGCTGTGGTGGTCACCGGATCCCAGGGGAGTCATCGTGCCCGAGGAACTCCACATCGGCCGCAGCCTGCAGAAGTGTTTGCGCCGCACCCCCTTCGAGATTTACATCAATCGCGCCTTTGATGACGTCATTGCAGCCTGCGCCGCCCCCCGTCGCACCGCCAGCGGCACCTGGATAAGTGCCCCCATGATCGACGCCTATCGGCGCCTTCATCGCCTCGGTCATGCCCACTCCATCGAGATCTGGCAGGATGATCAGTTGCAGGCAGGTCTCTATGGCCTCTCCCTGGGCCGACTCTTTTGTGGTGAATCCATGTTCAGCCGCATCGACAATGGCGCCAAACTGGCCATGGTGGCCCTCTGTCGCCACTTTGCAGGGCACGGCGGTGCCCTCATCGACTGCCAGATGCAAAACGACTTTCTGGCCACACTGGGCGTTCAGGAGTGGCCAAGGCAGCGCTTTCTGACCACCCTGGCCACCCTGACCCGGCAACCGTTGCAAGAGGGATGCTGGCAACCGAGGAGAATCAGCCTATGAGTGAAGAAGTGATCCTCAAGGTCGGGCTGACCCCCAGGCACCCGTGCAGCTACCTCGGTCACGAGCAGGAGCAGTTGCTGGTCCTGATGGACCATGAATTGCTCAACGCCGCCGGGTACGAACGGCTGCTGACGGCAGGATTCCGGCGCAGTGGCAACGACATCTATCGTCCTCACTGCCCCGCCTGCAGCGCCTGCCAATCCTTGCGCATACACAGTGAACGCTTCACCCCGAGCCGTGGGCAGAAACGCATCCGCCAGTTGAACCGAGATCTCGAACTCGTACTGAGCTATGACGACAAGCCCGAGTATTACCAGCTCTATGAACGCTATATCCGTGAACGTCATCGGGATGGCAGCATGTATCCACCGAGCCGGACCCAATACAAGGGATTCCTGCACTGCGACTGGATGCCCCCCCTCTATCTGGAGATGCGCAAGGAGGGACGCCTCATCGGCGTGGCCACCACGGACCTGCTTCCCCACTCTCTGAGCGCCATGTACACCTTCTTCGACCCCGACTATGCCGATCGGTCGCTCGGCACCTTCGCCATCCTGAGCCAGTTGGAACTGGCCAGACGTACCGGTCGTCAGTGGCTCTATCTGGGGTATCTGGTGGAGGAGTGCCGCAAGATGAATTACAAGCGCCAATACCTGCCCCATGAGCTGCTGGTACAGGGCGAATGGAAAAAAATCGACACCAAGCCCGAGTAAACTTTACACATAGCCTTAAATCCGGCATGATCCAGCGGTTTTTTGTTGTGGCTTATCAAGAGGATTCAATGGCTAAAGAAGACAGTATTGAGATGCAGGGTACCATTCTCGAAACCTTGCCCAATACCATGTTCCGTGTGGAACTGGAAAATGGTCACGTGGTTATCGCTCATATTTCCGGCAAGATGCGCAAAAACTACATCCGTATCCTGACTGGGGACAAAGTAACGGTGGCTCTGACTCCGTACGATCTCTCCAAGGGACGTATTGTTTTCCGCTCTCGCTAAGCCAGGAATTCAGCAAAAAACCCCAGCCTCTCGGTTGGGGTTTTTTGTCATTTCCGGCCTTGCTCACAGTCAGTGAGAGACAGCTTCAACGTTGACCTGAAAATCAAAGCTGAGGCTGTTGTTCACCAGCTCGACCTTCACAATGCCGCCATCGACCAGGGAACCGAACAGGATCTCGTTGGCCAGGGGCTTCTTGAGGTGCTCCTGAATGACCCGGCCCATGGGTCTTGCTCCCATTGCCCTGTCATACCCTTTCTCTGCCAACCAGTGGCGCGCCTCTTCAGACACCTCCAGTGAAACGCCCTTGGCATCCAGCTGAACCTGCAGCTCGACGATGAACTTGTCGACCACCTGATGGATCACTCCCATGTCGAGATGGTTGAACCAGATGGTGTGATCGAGCCGGTTGCGGAACTCCGGACTGAACGTCTTGTTGATCACCGCCATGGCATCATGGCTCATGTCCTGCTGCTGGAAGCCGATGGACTTGCGCTGGGTCTCCTGAACCCCTGCGTTGGTGGTCATCACCAGGATCACATTGCGAAAATCTGCCTTGCGCCCGTTGTTGTCCGTCAGGGTACCGTTGTCCATCACCTGCAGCAGCAAGTTGAAGACATCCGGGTGCGCCTTCTCGATCTCGTCAAGCAGCACGACGGAGTGCGGATGCTTGAGGACGGAGTCGGTCAACAGCCCTCCCTGTTCGAATCCCACGTAACCGGGAGGAGCCCCGATCAACCGGGACACGGTATGGCGTTCCATGTATTCCGACATATCAAATCGCAATACCTCGACCCCGAGCGCCTTGCCCAGTTGCTGGGTCACTTCGGTCTTGCCCACCCCGGTCGGGCCGGCAAACAGGAAGCAGCCCACAGGTCGGCGTTCGTTGCCAAGCCCTGAACGTGACAACCGAATGGCATCGGTCAGCACCTCGATGGCCTTGTCCTGCCCGAACACCACCATCTTGAGATTGCGCTCCAGATTCTTCAGCACCTCCTTGTCGGAGGAGGAGACAGATTTCTCGGGAATACGAGCAATCTTGGCAACAATGGCCTCGATTTCCGGCACATTGATCACCTTCTTGCGCTTGCTGACGGGCAAGAGGCGTTGCCCTGCACCCGCTTCGTCGATGACGTCGATGGCCTTGTCAGGCAGATGGCGATCATTGATGTACTTGGCGGAAAGCTCCACCGCCGCCCGGATCGCCTTGACGGTATAACGCACGCCATGGTGAGACTCATAACGGCTCTTGAGTCCCATCAGAATGCGAGTGGTGTCGTCTACTGTGGGTTCGACGATGTCGATCTTCTGGAAGCGACGAGCCAGAGCCCTGTCCTTCTCGAAGATCTGGGCATATTCCTGGTAGGTGGTGGAGCCCACGCAGCGCAGCAAACCATTGGAGAGCAGCGGTTTGATGAGGTTGGCCGCATCCAGCTGGCCACCGGAAGCCGCACCAGCGCCAATGATGGTGTGGATTTCGTCGATGAAGAGGATGGCCCCTTCCTGACGTTCGATCTGCTTGAGCAGCACCTTGAGGCGCTTCTCGAAGTCACCACGATACTTGGTGCCCGCCAGCAGGGAGCCCATGTCCAGGGAGTAGATGGTGCTACCCGCAATCACCTCGGGCACATCCCCCTTGACGATACGGTAGGCAAGCCCTTCGGCGATGGCGGTCTTGCCCACCCCGGCTTCCCCGACCAGCAAGGGGTTGTTCTTGCGACGGCGGCACAATACCTGAATGGTGCGATTGAGCTCCTGATCACGGCCGATGAGCGGATCGATGCGCCCCTCCAGCACCAGCTGGTTGAGGTTGGTGGCAAAGCTTTCTATCTGGGCAGAGGATACCTCGTCATCAGATTCCGCATTGTTGCCACCACTCTCGGGCTTGTTGTCCTTGCGCACCCCGTGGGACAGGAAGTTCACCACATCCAGGCGGCTTATTTCGGCTTTTTTCAGGAAGTAGGCGGCCTGGGACTCTTGTTCGCTGAAGATGGCGACCAGGACATTGGCACCGCTCACCTCGGTATTGCCGGACGACTGGACATGGAAGACGGCACGTTGCAGCACGCGCTGGAAGCCCAGCGTCGGCTGGGTTTCCCTGTCTTCGTCGTCACGGGGGATGAGCGGGGTCGTTTGATTGATGAAGGCGCGGATCTCTTTGCGCATCTGTTCCACATCCGCACCACATGAACTCAGCGCCTCATGGGCTGAGCTGTTATCCAGCAGGGCCAACAACAGGTGCTCGACGGTCATGAATTCGTGGCGCTCGTCACGGGCCAGCTTGAAAGCCTCGTTCAGCGTCTTTTCTAGATCTTTGTTCAACATAGGCACCTCCCCTCAGTACAGCAACAATGCGGTGTCGTTATCGCCATCAAGTCATCAGATTCAAGCCTTTTCCATGGTACATAGCAGTGGATGTTCGTTGTTACGTGAATAGGTGTTGACCTGGACCACTTTGGTCTCGGCAATCTCGGCGGTAAATGTGCCGCAGACCCCCTTACCACTATAATGCACGCTCAGCATCACCTGAGTGGCCTTCTCCAGATCCATACCAAAGAACCTTTGCAGCACCTCCACCACGAACTCCATCGGTGTGTAGTCGTCGTTGTTCAGGACGACCTTGTACATGGGTGGCGGTTGCAGCTTCGTTTTCTCTGCCTCTGCAATCTCTTCATTAGCAAAGAGTTCTTTCTGCTTGCTCATAGTTGCGCTTTGGTACCTCTAGATTACTACCGTGTCGCTCAAGATTGTCAATAGACTTGTTAACCAGATCACATCGGTTGTTAACAACTTCTTGACTCGCTTAAAAGTTGGACTAGATTGGTTACTTGCTAATCGGCGCCCGTCTGCTACGGGGTCATGCCCTAGTTATATAAGGCTGGCGCAGGTTACTCAACGACTTCAGGGTAATCAATAAAAGGATGTAGATGTATGGCAACCGGAACAGTCAAGTGGTTCAACAACGCAAAAGGATTTGGGTTTATCTGTCCGGAAGGCGGTGGTGAAGACATCTTCGCTCACTACTCCACGATTCAAATGGAAGGTTACAAGACCTTGAAAGCAGGTCAGGCAGTCAACTTTGAACTGCAGCAGGGGCCGAAAGGAAATCATGCCTCTGTCATCGTGCCAAACGAAGCACAGAACATCTAAGAGTCAAACTGGATAAATTAAAAAGCGGCATCCCAAGGGATGCCGCTTTTTTATGGACAGGCACGAAGAGGGGAACAAGAAAGGCCAGGCCTTCCCTGTTCCCTGCTGCAGCTACCTCAGCGGGCCAGCAGGATGTTCAGCATGCGACGCAGCGGCTCGGCGGCGCCCCACAGCAGCTGGTCACCCACGGTAAAGGCGGCCAGGTACTCCGGACCCATATTGAGCTTGCGCAGACGACCCACCGGGATGCTGAGGGTGCCGGTGACGGCAGCCGGGGTCAGCTCGCGGGCGGTGATGTCGCGATCATTCGGGATCACCTTGACCCAGTCGTTGTGGGCGGCCAGCAGGGCTTCGATCTCGGCCAAGGGCACATCTTTTTTCAGCTTGATGGTGAAGGCCTGGCTGTGGCAGCGCAGGGCCCCGATCCGCACGCACAGACCATCCACCGGAATGGCGGCGTTTTCGATACCCAGGATCTTGTTGGTCTCGGCCTGGCCCTTCCACTCTTCACGGCTCTGGCCGTTGTCGAGCTTGGTGTCGATCCAGGGAATGAGGCCACCGGCCAGCGGTACGCCGAAATTGTCCACCGGCAGGGTGCCGGAGCGGGTCTTCTCGGTGATCTTGCGCTCGATGTCGAGGATGGCGGAGGCGGGATCCGCCAGCTCCACCGCCACTTCATCCCGCAGCATGCCCATCTGGGTGACCAGCTCGCGCATGTGGCGGGCACCACCACCGGAGGCCGCCTGATAGGTGGCCACGCTCACCCACTCCACCAGATCGGCCTTGAACAGGCCACCCAGGGCCAGCAGCATCAGGCTGACGGTGCAGTTGCCGCCAACGAAGGTCTTGATGCCGTTGTTCAGGGCGTGTTCGATGACGTCGCCGTTGACCGGATCCAGGATGATGACAGCGTCCTTCTCCATGCGCAGGAAGGAGGCGGCGTCAATCCAGTAGCCCTGCCAGCCGGCGGCTTTCAGACGCGGATAAACATCCTTGGTGTAGTCGCCGCCCTGGGCGGTGATGATGACGTCCTGCGCGGCCAGCGCCTCGAGATCGAAGGCGTCCTGCAAGGTGCCGGCATCGACACCAAAATTGGGGGCGGCCTCACCGGCCTGGGAGGTGGTGAAGAAGGTGGGTTGAATGCGGGCAAAATCCTTCTCTTCCTGCATCCGGCTCATCAAGACCGAACCCACCATGCCACGCCAACCGACCAAACCTACTTTTTTCATAATGTCCTACCCTGGATAGCTGCTTATAGAAATCGTGTGTGGTACCCGTGACCCCTGCCTTGGCGCCAGCCGTTTACAAGGGATTCACAATATATGAGTTGCAAAAAATGCGTCTGTCCACATTACGGATTGTGACGGCGGGCGCAAGTCGAATTGCGCAATATTCTGTGCCATTCGCTGCAATATCCGTCGGCCTGGCCGACCTGCGGGCAGCCGGTTGGCATCCTGCCTCCAGTTGGGGCATCATTGAGACCGACCGGCAGCCCCGCTGCCCCTCGGGGACGGCCCCGAGGCCTCCTGATACGCAGGGACGACCCTGCTTCCTGCGGAATCTGCCTTATGTCGTGGTTGCTCCTGCTGTTGGCCGGCCTGTTCGAGGTCGCCTGGGCCATTGGCCTCAAGTACACCGACGGTTTCAGCCGTCCCCTCCCCACCCTGCTGACCCTGAGTGCCATGGCCGTGAGCGTGCTGCTGCTCGCCATGGCGGTCAAGCAATTGCCCCTTGGCACCGCCTACGCGGTCTGGACCGGTATCGGCGCGGTCGGCACCGTGCTGATGGGGATCTGGCTGTTCAACGAACCGGCCACCCTGGCCCGGGTGCTCTGCCTGCTGCTCATCATCGTCGGCATTCTGGGTCTGAAATTCATCGGTTAGGCGCGCTGAAAGGGCCGGGTACACCGGCCCCGACGTGGCAAACTCCAGGGGGCGATGTCAGCCCGGCGTGTTGCTGTGTTCCTCTGCTTGCTGATGTGTTCGCAGGCGGTGGGTAAAGGCGGGTGGCACAGACGTGACATGGCGAGCAAGATCCGCCCCATGACCGCCCGGGCGAGCATGGGGCGCCTCCTTTTATCTTTTCGTCTGCTCCTTCAATCACTCCACCAGCGTCTGCTCGATGCGGGCCCCAGGCATCATCTGCGTGAGACCGGCAATCAGCCTGTCGCCGGCCTCCCACAAGGCCGTGCGCGGCATCGGCGGCAGACACTCCAGAATGAACCACATCCGGGGGGAAGAGAGGCTCAGGCGAGTGCGGATCCCCTGGCGCCAGTTCCAGCGGCGACAGGTGACGCCGAGATCGTCCCGCCACACCACCTCTCCGGGAGCCGGTGCCTCCTGGATTGGCAGCCCTTCTTTGAGGGGTGTCAAAGCATTCGCTGCCATCGGCAATCACCAGGCGCGGCGCTCCCACATAGGCCGCCAGATCCTCCCCGCCCACGGGAATGGCATACTCGATGCTGATGGCGTTGTAGAGATCCACCACAGGATCGATGGCGGGCAAGACGCCATCGCGCAGCACCCGCTTGCGCAGTGCCTGGGCCGAGCAGGGCGTGCGGGCAGGCTTGGCGCCAAACCCCTTGAACACCTGATCCCAGGCGGCCAGATGTTCAAGGGCCCAGGGGGCCTCGTCGGTGCCAAGGGCCGCACATGCCCGGGCCAGGGCCCGCTCCCCCACCAGAGTGTCAATCACGGGGGCGGCTTCCACCACGATGCTGAGGGCACAAAAACCCGGCGCCAACCTGGCTATCTCGGGGTCGATACGGGGGATCATCGGGAACATTCAGCACTCCTGGTCAAGGCTCATCAAGACGGGGTGGCGGAACGGGCACGGGCGTTCCCCTCTTTTCCTTCCCCCGCCAACGGTTGACGCCATGATGAAGGGCACAGGGTCATAATAAAATTTACTTTATCTTAATTATGTTAAGTAAAACTGATGACCCAACCCTCTTTCCCATGAAAAATCGCCGCCCCGCAGCGCACCGTCCGGCCCCACTACCACACCCCGCCCATCCAATGCAGACCTGGGCAAGCCCACACCATTGCCCTGGCCGCTTTCCCCGTCACTCATGCTATTATCTGCGTCCAAACATGAGCCCATAAAATCAGGACATTGTGATGACCGACCACACTTTTATTCCCGGCAAGGACGCAGCGCTGGAAGATTCCATCGAACGCTTCCAGACCAAGCTGCAAGCCCTGGGGTTTGATATCGAAGAGGCCTCCTGGCTCAACCCCGTGCCCAACGTCTGGTCCGTGCACATCCGGGACAAGGAGTGCGCTCTCTGCTTCACCAACGGCAAGGGTGCCAGCAAGAAGGCGGCGCTCGCCTCCGCCCTTGGCGAGTATTTCGAGCGTCTCTCCACCAACTACTTCTTCGCCGACTTCTACCTGGGCGAGCAGGTCGCCAATGGCGACTTCGTCCACTACCCGAACGAGAAGTGGTTCCCCATCGAGGGGGATCAGCTGCCCGCCGGTCTGCTCGACTCCTTCACCCGCAAGTTCTACAACCCGGACGGTGAAGTGACCGCCGACATGCTGGTGGACCTGCAATCCGGCAACGAGGAGCGCGGCATCGTCGCCCTGCCCTTCGAGCGCCAGTCCGACCACCAGACCGTCTATATCCCGATGAACATCGTCGGCAACCTGTATGTTTCCAACGGCATGAGTGCCGGCAACACCCGCACCGAGGCCCGCACCCAGGGGTTGTCGGAGGTGTTCGAGCGCCACGTGAAGAACAAGATCATCGCCGAGGCCATCAGCCTGCCCCAGATCCCGGGCGAGGTCATCGCCCGTTACCCGGGCATCAAGGCGTCCATCGATGCACTGGAGGCCGAAGGCTTCCCCATCTACAGCTTCGATGCCTCCCTCGGCGGCCGTTATCCGGTCATCTGCGTGGTGCTGCTCAACCCGAGCAATGGCACCTGCTTTGCCTCCTTCGGCGCCCACCCGCGCTTCGAGGTCGCCTTCGAGCGTACCGTCACCGAACTGCTGCAAGGGCGCAGCCTCAAGGATCTGGACGTCTTCGTGCCGCCGTCGTTCGACAACGAGCAGGTGGCGGATCACCACAACCTGGAGACCCACTTCATCGACTCCTCCGGCCTCATCAGCTGGGATCTGTTCAAGGAAGAGTCCGACTTCGAGTTTGCCGACTGGGACTTCCGTGGCACCTCGCAAGAGGAGTTCGACCACCTGATCGGCATCTTCCACGAGCTGGAGCAGCCGGTCTACATCGCCGACTACGAGCATCTGGGTGTCTACGCCTGCCGTATCCTGGTGCCCGGCATGTCCGACATCTATCCGGTGGAAGATCTGCTGCTGGCCAACAACACCATGGGGGCCCACCTGCGGGAGACCATCCTGGCGCTGCCGGCGCTCGAGTGGGACGCAGAGCAGTACATGGCCCTGTTCGACCAGCTGGATGAAGAGGGGCACGACGAGCGGACCCGGGTGCGCGAGCTGCTCGGCATCGCCGCCGCCAAGGGCACTGCCCTGCACACCCTGCGCGTCGGTGAGCTCAAAGCCATGCTGGCGCTGGCCGCTGGCGACCTGGAGAGCGCCCTCGACCTCATCGACTGGACCATGGAGTTCAACCAGTCGGTGTTCCCGGCGGATCGCGCTGCTTACTACCGCGCCCTGCGCGCCTGCGTCGAGCTTTTCCTCGACGAGGAACGCGACCCCGAGCAGTACCGCCCGGTGTTCGCCCGCATGTTCGGGGAAGAGACCCTGGCACAGGCGTGGGCCAACGCCCGCGGCGAGGCGCGCTTCCACGGTCTGGAAGCCGCCGATCTCTCCCTCTCCCAGTTCCCGCTGCACCAGAAACTGCTGGCCGCTTACGAGAAATTGCAAAAAGCCAAACGAATCCATACCTGGAACTGATATGCTAGCGTGACGAAGGGGCCTTATGGCCCCTTCTGTTTTATGGTCTACGCTTTGGCTGGCCGTGCCACAAAGATGAAATAAAAGACAAAAAATACCTCTTAGGGGGTTGTTAATTTGGCACTCATGGTGCAGTGCGGCTGCACAGGTGCCTTGCCGGTACGTTTTTCAGGGCGCCCTTTATAAGTTCTTAAAAATCATAAAATTAATAACAGACTCATTTCTGTTTCACCTGAAACCTGGTGTAAAGAAACGCTTCCGGATGGCGAAAAATCCTGTAGTAAAATTACATTCACAATCTGTAATTCTTGATCGGAGTCAATTTTGGGGATCAGCCCCTTTGTTATGATTTCCACAGGCAAAATATGCAGGTACTGAGAATTGAAAGCAGAATCTCCCTTTGATTGTCTGAAGCCCGAAGCCATCGCCGCCCTGGCCGAAGACATTACCTATGCCAAGGCCACCAAGCCCGCATACAAGGTCATTCCCCTGGCCATCACTGCTGGCGCCTTCATCGCCATCGCCTTCGTCTTCTATATCACCGTCACCACGGGCTCAAGCGGCATGGCCTGGGGCATGTCCAAGCTGGTGGGCGGCATCTGCTTCTCCCTCGGTCTCATCCTCTGCGTCCTGCTCGGCGCCGAACTGTTCACCTCCACTACCCTCACCCTGGTAGCCAAGGCGGCCAATCGCATCAGCTGGGCCCAGCTGCTCAAGAACTGGGGACTGGTCTACTTCGGCAACCTCATCGGCGGTCTCATCATCGTCGGCCTCATCATCATGTCGGCGGAATACACGGCAGCGGATGGTCAGTGGGGGCTGAACGCCATGAAAGTGGCCCAGCACAAGATCCATCACACCTTCTTCGAGGCCGTGGCCCTTGGCATCCTCTGCAACCTCATGGTGTGTCTCGCCGTGTGGATGGCCTTCGGCGCCCGCAGCGCCACCGACAAGGTGATGGTGATGCTGCTCCCCGTCGCCATGTTCGTGGCCTCCGGTTTTGAGCACAGCATTGCAAACATGTTTATGATCCCGGTCGGTATCGCCATCCACAGCGTCGCGAGCCCGGAATTCTGGCAGGCCATCGGCCAGGATCCGGCGACCTTTGCCGACCTGACCGTGTCCAACTTCGTCCTGCACAACCTCATTCCCGTCACCATCGGTAATATCATTGGTGGTGGCGTCATGGTTGGGCTGACTTACTGGTTTATCTTCCGTCGCCATCATTAAGGATGGCGGCAGACACATAAATACCTTGAGAGGTAATGAAAATGGCAGAACTTAACGAACAGTTCCAAAAAGCATGGGAAGGCTTCGCAGCCGGTGAATGGCAGACCTCTGTCAACACCCGTGACTTCATCCAGAAGAACTACACCCCGTATGAAGGTGACGAGTCCTTCCTGGCTGGCGCGACCGAAGCTACCACCAAGCTGTGGGACAAGGTCATGGAAGGCATCAAGATCGAGAACCGCACTCACGCGCCGGTCGATTTTGATACCGACCTGCCCTCCACCATTACCGCTCACGATGCCGGCTATATCGACCAGAGCCTGGAGCAAATCGTTGGTCTGCAGACCGACAAACCGCTCAAGCGCGCCATCATCGCCAACGGCGGTATCAAGATGGTCAAGACCTCTTGCGAAGTGTACGGTCGCCAGCTTGACCCCATGGTCGAGAAGATCTTCACCGAGTACCGCAAGACTCACAACCAGGGCGTGTTCGACGTCTACACCAAAGACATCCTGAACTGCCGCAAGTCCGGCGTCATCACCGGTCTGCCGGATGCCTACGGCCGTGGCCGTATCATCGGTGACTACCGTCGTGTTGCCCTGTACGGTATCGACTTCCTGATGGCCGACAAACTGGCCCAGTTCAAGTCCCTGCAGGCTGACCTGGAAAACGGTGTCAACCTGGAAGCCACCATCCGTCTGCGCGAAGAGATCTCCGAGCAGCACCGTGCCCTGGCCCAGATGAAGGTGATGGCTGCCAAATATGGCTGCGACATCTCCGTACCGGCCAAGACCGCCAAAGAAGCCGTACAGTGGACCTACTTCGCCTACCTCGCGGCGGTCAAGTCCCAGAACGGCGCGGCCATGTCCTTCGGTCGTACCTCCAGCTTCCTGGACATATACATCGAGCGTGACCTGCAAAAAGGCCTGATCACCGAGCAAGAAGCCCAGGAGCTGATGGACCACATGGTCATGAAGCTGCGTATGGTTCGCTTCCTGCGTACCCCGGAATACGATTCACTGTTCTCCGGCGACCCGATGTGGGCCACCGAGACCCTGGCCGGTATGGGCGTTGATGGCCGTACCCTGGTCACCAAGAACAGCTTCCGTATGCTGAACACCCTGTACACCATGGGCCCGTCCCCTGAGCCGAACCTGACCATCCTGTGGTCTGAGAAGCTGCCGGTCGGTTTCAAGAAGTACTGCGCCAAGGTATCCATCGAGACCTCTTCCGTTCAGTACGAAAACGACGACCTGATGCGTCCGGACTTCAACAACGATGACTACGCCATCGCTTGCTGTGTGTCCCCGATGATCGTCGGCAAACAGATGCAGTTCTTCGGTGCCCGTGCCAACCTGGCCAAGACCATGCTGTATGCAATCAACGGCGGTATGGACGAGAAGCTCAAGATCCAGGTCGGTCCGAAGACCGAAATGGTCACCTCCGAGTACCTCGACTACAACGACGTGATGGACAGACTGGATCACTTCATGGACTGGCTGGCCAAGCAATACGTTGCTGCGCTGAACATCATCCACTACATGCACGACAAGTACAGCTACGAAGCCTCCCTGATGGCGCTGCACGACCGTGACGTCTATCGCACCATGGCCTGTGGTATCGCCGGTCTGTCCGTAGCCGCTGACTCCCTGTCTGCCATCAAGTACGCCAAGGTCAAGCCGGTACGTGATGCCGATGGCGTCTCCATCGACTTCGAAATCGAAGGCGAGTACCCGCAGTTCGGCAACAACGACGCTCGCGTCGATGACATCGCCTGCGACCTGGTCGAGCGCTTCATGAAGAAGATTCAGAAGCTGAACACCTACCGTGGTGCCGTGGCTACCCAGTCCGTGCTGACCATCACCTCCAACGTGGTGTACGGCAAGAAGACCGGTAATACCCCGGATGGTCGTCGCGCCGGTGCGCCGTTCGGCCCGGGTGCCAACCCGATGCACGGTCGTGATCAGAAGGGTGCCGTTGCTTCCCTGACTTCCGTTGCCAAGCTGCCGTTCGCCTACGCCAAAGATGGTATCTCCTATACCTTCTCCATCGTGCCGAACGCGCTGGGCAAAGACATGGAAGCCCAGAAAGCCAACTTGGCCGGCCTGATGGATGGTTACTTCCACCACGAAGCCAACCTGGAAGGTGGTCAGCACCTGAACGTCAACGTGATGAACCGTGAAATGCTGCTGGACGCCATGGAAAACCCGGAGAAATATCCGCAGTTGACCATCCGCGTATCCGGTTATGCCGTTCGCTTCAACTCCTTGACCAAGGAGCAACAGCAAGACGTCATCACCCGTACCTTCACCGCTTCTCTGTAATAGAGTCTCGGAGAACAAAAACCGGCGCCAAGGCGCCGGTTTTTTTATGGCTGTTTGGCAGTGTGCAAGCCGCTTCCCACCTCCCAGGCCGGCTGGCTCGTGGGCTCTGAGCCGCAGGCTCGGCCAGACGTTAGCCTCCTAACGCCCCTCTCTATGATGCCCCTCTCCACTCCTCTCCTGCGCTTGATGCACGGATGTGCCCACCGGCACTCAGGCACTCAGGCACTCAGAACAGCAGAACAGCAGAACAGCAGAACAGCAGAACAGCAGAACAGCAGAACAGCAGAACAGAGAAACGTTATCGTCGCGGACGCTGTAAAACATCCCCCGCCCCCTTCCCTCTCCCCTTGGGAGAGGGCCAGGCTGAGGAGAACAACACTACATCGCCAGAAGACGCCAGAAAGCAACAAGGGCAGCGGAGTGTGGACTCTGCTGCCCTTGTGTCTAAAAGCGATTGAACGAATACAGACGGCGTTAGAGACGGCTTCTCATCCCCCTCACTACGTTCATCTCACAGCAGAACTTTACACTACCTTTATCACAAAAACGCATCCCTTATATCCCAAAAACAACAGGGGCAGCGAAGTCTCACTCCCCTGCCCCTGTAGTAAGCAATAAACGGCGGATTAAGGCTTAGCTCGCCCAGGTAATGATATGGTCGGCCCAGTCACCAGCCTGCGCCTCGTGCACTACCTTGCCGCGCACCGACTGGCCAGCCTGGTGCATGGCGCTGCGGCTGCCGGTGATAAGCGGATGCCACTCTGGCAGGCCCTGCCCCTCCGCCAGCAGGCGATAGGCGCAGGTGGAGGGCAGCCAGTTGAACTCGGCAATCTTGTCGTGGGTGATCTGCAGGCAGTCCGGCTCTTTTTTAAAGCGGTTGCCGTAGTCGGAGCACTGGCAGGTCTTGGTATTGAGCAGGTTGCAGGCCACGTTGGTGAACACCAGCTCCTCGGTGTCCTCGTCGATCAGCTTGTTCAGACAGCACTTGCCGCAGCCGTCGCACAGAGACTCCCACTCCGTCATGGTCATCTGCTGCAGGCTCTTCGCCTGCCAAAAGGGGGCGGTCTGCACGGGTTCACTCTGCTGCATAAAAGTTAGCTCACTCAATACACTGACAAGCGCGTGGTTATACGCCCTATGGCCCGATTTTTCAAGGTTGGTGGCGGTTTCGCCTATGAACTCTAGGTCGGTATTCTGGAACAGATCAACGATCCCCACGTTACTCACATCGTCTTTTACAGCAAGACCGATTTACCCAATCAAGGCTAAGCCTGCCATGCACTGCGAGCAAAGCGAAATGCCGTAAGCCCGGCGCCTTTGCCTGCAACATGCAGACTATTGGGTCCGCATTTTTATGACGCGAGTGATAGCCAGCCCTGATAGCGAGGAACGTTGTGCAAGGGTCAATAAGCGGGAGCTAACCTGAGTTCGGCTTGGCACTTTGCCTCAAATCGGGGGGGCATTGGCCACCAGCGTGGCCAGCGGGTTGCCCCAAACAGCGGCAGGATTGATTCACCAGCGCAACAGCATTAGCCAACTTAGTTGCAGCAGCGTAACAATCTTGGGCTGTTTGTCACTGGTGGCTGGAGACGCTTGTGGCATAATACATTTCCCGAACGTCCGAATACGCTTCATTATTCGAACCTACGGCTAAGTAGTATAATGGAATCACTGCTCATAAAATAAATTTATGCACGGAGGCTTTCATGAAAGATAAAGAAAAAATAGCCGTATTTATTGATGCTGATAATGCACCGGCAGGTAAGATAGATATTGTTCTTTCAGAATTAGCTCGATACGGCGTTGTAAACATTAGAAAAGCATATGGTAACTGGAAAAACCCGAATATTAAACCATGGGAAGATGTACTACACGATTATGCTATACAACCAGTACAACAATTTGATTTAACAAAGGGTAAGAATGCTACAGACATGGCATTAGTCATTGATGTCATGGACGTCATATACACAAAACACATTGACATAATATGCCTTGTGTCATCAGATTGTGATTTTACACCTTTAGTTACTAGAACACTTGCTGATGGAAAATTCGTCATCGGATTTGGAGAGCGAAAAGCACCATTACCATTCGTCAATAGTTGCTCTCGATTTCTATATCTTGATGCAGAACCGGCTCTGGAACAACCCATTCAAAAACAAAGTAAAAATATAAAGGGGGACACAAAACTCATCAATTTACTCAGGCAAGCAATAGATGCTATTGGCGAAGATGATGGCTGGGCCATGCTTGGCGAGATTGGCAACCACATTTCAAACCATGCTTCATTTGATCAACGAAACTACGGATTTAGAAAACTGAGCGATCTATTCCAGTCCATCGATCTCTTCGAGATGAAAAAGACAAATGGTTCAGTTATTTGGGTTAGAGACAAAAGAAAAGCAAAACAACTGAATAAGTCCACGACGCCCTTACAATCCGCAGCAAGTAAAAACTAATCATAAGTCTCTATGGTCGAAGAACGAAACGAGCTCTGACACGCAAAATATACTCCCTAATAAATGCAGCCAATAAGTTGGCATCTTCGTTAGGGAGTTATCTGAAGTGATAAAATAAACCATCACCTCGCTAAAAGATACATTATTTGTCATTAAAAGCTTTAACGTGATTGAACCAACCCTAAAAACAATCTAACGCTAGGATAAGATATAATAGCTCCGAACACAGCGATACCAACCCCCAGCTCCCGACAATAACCAATCGACAGCATATAGTTTGAAAATATCCACAGGAGACCACTCGCTTTCCCACTAAATGTCATTATTTCACATGAATCAGCCAAAACAATATTGGTACCGATAAGCACAAAACCGGCGCCGGCAGAAAAGACCAGCAACGCATGACCAATGACAAAGAGCTGGGCCCGCTTATCGCCATCAGAAAAATAAATGCCAAACCAGAATAAAACCAGAGATAACGGGAACAGGTTAAATGCAATCCAATCAATCACTCTGGTAGAGGATGAACTATCAAAAATGACTGCATTGCCGGTAACAACAAGCAACATGATAAACAGCAGAAAAAACCACCTCATTGTTTCACCCAAGCACCAAGAACGACGATATGATTGTTATATCCTCATCTGCTGAACTTGCGAAGCTGTACAGATCTAGTTATCACCTGACACCGGCCTCAAACCGGTGTCTTGTTTACGCTACTTTAGTGCGCACTTCCTTCGGTATCAATTTCAGACCCTTTTTGAACATGCTGTAGGGGGTTTGACCCTCCATCATCCTGCCCTGATGTGGCCGCTGGGTGTTGTAGTGATCCAGATAGCTGTCCAGGTCTGTCTGCATCTGCTCCACTGATTCATACCAGATCGTCCTCCCCTTGATACGGAAGTGTTCATCCAGCAGGGTGCGATGTAGCCGCTCGATAAAGCCGTTGCTCTGCGGCCTGCGTACCTTGGTGGTCCG
>NZ_JBFOCW010000036.1:0-7552 GCF_040908005.1 Aeromonas sp. s1(2024)
CCCTCCCCTGCGAAGGGGAGGGTCGGGGTGGGGTCGGCTGTCAGGCCAGATCGCCAAAGCGGCACTGAAGTGCAGTAATCGCCGTCAGGGCGGCGGTTTCGGTGCGCAGCACCCGCGGCCCCAGCAGCATCTCCTTGAAATCTTCCTGCACGGTACGGGCGATCTCGTCGCCGGACAAGCCCCCTTCCGGGCCGATCAGCAGGCGCACGCCGTGCTCAGGGATGGGCAGGGTGTTGATGCTGTAAGGGGCGCGCGGGTGCAGGTTGAGCTTGAGCTCCTGAGTCTCTTCCGCCAGCCAGGCGTCCAGCTCCATCGGCATGCGCACCTCGGGCACGGTATTGCGGCCGCACTGCTCGCAGGCGCTGATCACCACTTTTTGCCACTGCTCGCGTTTTTTCTCCAGCCGATCGGCGGGCAGCTTGACGCCGCAGCGCTCGGAGAAGAGGGGCGTGATGCAGGTGACGCCGAGCTCCACGGATTTCTGGATGGTGAAGTCCATCTTGTCGCCGCGGCTGATCACCTGACCCAGGTGGATGGCAAGGGGGGACTCCACCGAGCGGGTCTCGCAACTGTCGATGGTCACTTCCACCGACTTCTTGCCGACGTTGGCGATGGTGGCGGGGTACTGGTTGCCGTCGCCGTTGAACAGCTCGAGCTGCTGGCCCGGCTGCATGCGCAGCACGCGGCCGATGTGATTGGCACCGTCTTCTGACAGGGCGAGGGTCTGGCCAACCTGCAGGCCGGCCGGTTCATAGATACGTGGAATGCGCATGGCAGATAGTCAGTCTCTTGCTTGGAAACCCTTCAATACCCTACTGCACGGCGGCGAGCAAGACTCGCGAGACAGAGAGTGAAGGGATTCAGGATGAGGGGGACGTTCCCCCTCCCTGGTCAAATGGGGTTATTGGCACTGCTTTTCAATGAAGGGATTGGTATTGCCCTGCAGCTTGCCGATACGGCGGTTGCGCTCGCACTCCCAGCGATCAGCCGGATACTGCCTGTCCCAGGCTTCGTAAAGCTTGCGCTGCTGGGCCGCCAGACGCACTCCGTACTGCTGGCTCATGTAGAGGTAGGCGCGGGCGATCTGGCCACGCACCGGCCCCTTGGGCGGCTGCACCTGTCGCTCCTTGAAGTCCACCAGCATCTGGCACTTGCCGTACTGGTTCGGTTTGCCGTTCCAGTCGCTGAAGCGGAAGTTCGCCCGATCACCGTTCACCTCGCCGATGGCGGGGAAGAGGTTGTGCATGTCTCCCTCCATCCTGTTGAACTCGTCGCTCTTGCCGCAATTCTTGCGACCCCCGTCCTGCCAGCACTGGAGCTGGTGGCCGAACTCCCAGGCGGGCACCACGTGCTCCCATTCGATGCGGGAGGCCCGCTCGGCTTGCTTGCGCGGCAGGTAGCCGCAGCTCTCCCAGTCGGGGGCCATCTTTTTGCCGCTGAACTTGATGTTGCAGCCGCAGTAGAAGGTGACGGGGTGGCTCTGGTAGAGCTTGTTCAGATCCTGCTTGGCGGCGCGAAAGGTCTGGATGTTGTCGGCATGGGCCGGGGCGCTGACCAGCAGGGCCAGGCAGAGGGAGAGCAGAGGGCGAAACATGAATATCCTTGGCAATGAGACAGTTGAATGAAGTAAGCGCGCACCCTATCACAGGAGCGCGACACGGGGTGACTCAATCCGCCGTCGTGTCGCGCTGCCACACCAGGGGCTGGCGACAGCGGCGGCAGTGATAGCGGGCCTCGCCGCGCATCACCTTGTTGTGGCGGCGCACGGAGAGGGGATGCTGCTGGCAGGCGCAGGCATACACGAAGGTGCGCTGGGCCAGCACCCCCAGATCTAAGCTGTGGGTGGTGCTGGGTTCGAGACCGAACAGCTCCCGCATCACCGACTGCCACTGGCGACCATGGGGCAGTACCCGGCTCTTGCCGCGCCCCTCTCCCCAGAGCGCATAGACCAGCAGGTGCGCCACCTCGTGGGGCACCACTTCCCTGAGAAACGCCTGCTGATTGGCCTGATAGAGCGCCGGATTGAAACGCAGCTCCCAGGTTTGCAGCCGCGCCGATCCTGCCGCCCGGCCCCGCATGTTGCAGTGGACTTGCGGACGGGGAAAGGTGCGGCCAAGACGCGTTTCGGCCTGCACAAAGCAGGCATCGACGCGCGCGAGCAGCGTCTCGATGAGGGCGGGGTCAAGCCGGGTGGCAGTGGCAGGCATGGGATCCTCGGGACAGGACACAAAAGCAAAAGGGGAGCCAGGCTCCCCTTTTATCACAACCACGAGCCTTACAGGCCAGCGGCAGCGCGCAGCAGCTCGGCCTTGTCGGTCTTCTCCCAGGGGAACTCGTCGCGGCCGAAGTGGCCGTAAGCGGCGGTTGCCTGGTAGATCGGGCGCTTCAGATCCAGCATCTCGATGAGACCATAGGGGCGCAGCTCGAAGAACTCGCGCACCAGCTTGACCAGCAGGGCTTCGGCCACCTTGCCGGTACCGAAGGTTTCGACGCTGATGGAGGTGGGCTCGGCCACGCCGATGGCGTAGGAGACCTGCACTTCACAGCGATCCGCGAGGCCTGCGGCCACGATGTTCTTGGCCACGTAGCGGGCGGCGTAGGCGGCGGAGCGGTCCACCTTGGACGGATCCTTGCCGGAGAAGGCGCCACCACCGTGACGGGCCATGCCGCCGTAGGTGTCGACGATGATCTTGCGACCGGTCAGACCGCAGTCACCCATGGGGCCGCCGATGACGAAACGGCCGGTCGGGTTGATGAAGTACTTGGTGTCCTTGTTGATCCACTCGGCCGGCAGCACCGGCTTGATGATCTCTTCGCGCACCGCTTCCACCAGATCGCTGTGGCTGATGGAGTCGCAATGCTGGGTGGAGAGCACCACGGCATCGACACCCAGGATCTTGCCTGCGTCGTCGTAGGCGAAGGTCAGCTGGCTCTTGGCGTCCGGACGCAGCCACGGCAGGGTGCCGTTCTTGCGCACTTCTGCCTGACGCTTCACCAGCAGGTGGGAGTAGGTGATGGGCGCGGGCATCAGCACGTCGGTTTCGTTGGTGGCGTAGCCGAACATCAGGCCTTGGTCACCGGCACCTTGCTCCAGCGGGTCGGTACGGTCGACGCCCTGGTTGATGTCCGGAGACTGTTTGCCGATGGCGTTCAGCACGGCGCAGGAGTCGGCGTCGAAGCCCATGTCGGAGTGGGTGTAACCAATCTCGCGCACGGTGTCGCGCACGATCTGTTCGATGTCGACCCAGGCAGAGGTGGTCACTTCGCCGGCTACCATCACCATGCCGGTCTTGACCAGGGTTTCGCAGGCGACGCGCGCCTTGGTGTCCTGCTGCAGGATGGCGTCCAGCACCGCATCGGAGATCTGGTCGGCGATTTTATCGGGATGGCCTTCGGAGACCGACTCGGAAGTAAACAGCTTTGCCATGTTTGGTTCTCGATTCGTAAGGGTTATCGCCTTGGCCATAACCGGATAATGACAGGATGACTGTAGAGGTATCTACATCTGGACGTCTATTTTAAATAGGTCATCCGGTGATTGCCAGCACTATTTGGGGGTGGAGCCGCCCGGGGCGGGATGGGGAAGGGATCCACCTCCATGGAGGTAAGGCAGGGGGCGGATTGAATCGTTTTCCCCGCCCAGAAAAGCGATTGTGCTCCCAAAGCCACTTTATTCGCCCAGATAATATTTGCACGCCGCGCCCCCTGCTGGGACAATAACGCGCCTTAATCTTGGCCATCAAATGAAGCAATCGCAGGAGATACAGATGCCTTCTCGTAAAGAGCTTGCCAATGCCATTCGTGCATTGAGTATGGATGCCGTTCAAAAAGCCAACTCCGGTCACCCGGGCGCCCCCATGGGAATGGCGGATATCGCTGAAGTGCTGTGGCGCAGCCACCTCAAACACAACCCGAACAACCCCAAGTGGGCCGACCGCGACCGTTTCATTCTCTCCAACGGCCACGGCTCCATGCTGCTGTACTCCCTGCTGCACCTCTCCGGTTATGACCTCTCCATCGACGATCTGAAAAACTTCCGCCAACTGCACTCTCGCACCCCGGGTCACCCGGAGTACGGTTATGCGCCGGGCGTTGAAACCACCACCGGTCCGCTGGGTCAGGGCATCACCAACGCCGTGGGCATGGCGATCGCCGAGAAGGCCATGGCCGAGCAGTTCAACCAGCCGGGTCACGACATCGTCGACCACTACACCTACGCCTTCATGGGCGACGGCTGCTTGATGGAAGGTATCTCCCACGAAGCCTGCTCCCTGGCCGGCACCCTGGGTCTGGGCAAGCTGATCGCGTTCTGGGATGACAACGGCATCTCCATCGACGGTCACGTAGAAGGCTGGTTCACCGACGACACTCCCAAGCGCTTCGAAGCCTACGGCTGGCACGTCATCCCGGCCGTTGACGGTCACAACCCGGAAGCCATCAACGCCGCCATCGAAGCCGCCAAGGCCGAGACCGGCAAGCCGACCCTGATCTGCTGCCGCACCATCATCGGCTACGGTTCCCCGAACAAGTCCGGCTCCCACGACTGCCACGGCGCACCGCTGGGCAACGACGAGATCGCCGCCGCCCGTGCCTTCCTGAAGTGGGACCACGCGCCGTTCGTCATCCCGTCCGACATCGCCGCCGAGTGGAACGGTCAGGAGAAGGGCGCCAAGCTCGAATCCGACTGGGCTGCCAAGTTCGCCGCCTATGAAGCCGCTCACCCGGCCCTGGCTGCCGAATTCAAGCGCCGTACCACTGGCGAGCTGCCGGCCAACTGGGCTGCTGAATCCGCCAAGATCATCGAAACCCTGCAGGCCAACCCGGCCAAGATCGCGACCCGTAAAGCGTCCCAGAACTCTCTGGAAGCCTTCGGCAAGCTGCTGCCGGAATTCATGGGCGGCTCCGCGGATCTCGCGCCGTCCAACCTGACCATGTGGTCCGGCTCCAAGTCCCTGACTCCCGAGAGCGCCGCAGGCAACTACATCCACTACGGCGTGCGCGAGTTCGGCATGTCCGCCATCATGAACGGCATCGCCCTGCACGGTGGTTTCATCCCCTACGGCGCCACCTTCCTGATGTTCATGGAGTACGCCCGCAACGCCCTGCGCATGGCCGCCCTGATGAAGCAGCGCGCCATCTTCGTCTATACCCACGACTCCATCGGTCTGGGTGAAGATGGTCCGACTCACCAGCCGGTCGAGCAGATCGCCTCCCTGCGTCTGACCCCGAACATGAGCACCTGGCGCCCGTGTGACCAGGTAGAGTCCGCCATCGCCTGGAAACACGCCATCGAGCGTACCGACGGCCCGACCTCCCTGATCTTCTCCCGTCAGAACCTGGCCCAGATGGACCGCACCGCCCAGCAACTGGCCGATGCCGCCAAGGGTGGTTACGTGCTGAAGGATTGCGCCGGTACCCCGGAACTGATCCTGATCGCCACCGGTTCCGAAGTGGAACTGGCCGTTGCCGCCTATGAGCAGCTGACTGCCAAGGGCCGTGCCGTGCGCGTGGTCTCCATCCCGTCTACCGACGTGTTCGATGCCCAGTCCGCCGAGTACAAGGAGTCCGTCCTGCCGGCCGCCGTCACCAAGCGTGTGGCCATCGAAGCGGGCATCGCCGACTACTGGTACAAGTACGTCGGTTTCGGCGGCAAGATCATCGGCATGCGCACCTTCGGTGAGTCCGCCCCGGCCGAGCTGCTGTTCAAGGAATTCGGCTTTACCGTGGAAAACGTGGTTGCGACCGCAGAGTCCCTGTAATCGTTGATTGCTTGATTCTGAATTGAAAAGCGCCTCCCTCGGGAGGCGCTTTTTATTTAGTCAGCCTGACTTTTATTATCTGTACATGACAGCTATTAAGTGATTTTATCAATATTATCAATGTAAGGTTGATAACGGTAAAGTATGATGAAAAGATATAAGCGGCTAGAAATACCTAACATCGTGGTTTTGGATGCGGCTGAACAGTTTTATCAGAGCGCTAAAATTCTAAAAGATATGCCACCAGGCTCCGGAGTATTACTGCCAATGCTAACAAATGCAGCACTGGCAATGGAGCTATACATAAAGTCACTAAATACACTTTCAGTTATTGAAAACTATGAAACATATTCAGATGGTAGTAGAGGTGGTGAGGTTACGGAAAAGGCTAAGACATGCGAGCACGACTTAAGTATTATTTTAGCTAATGTTGATGATGCTGTTAAAATTAATATTGGTAATATGTTTGATAATGGGTCAATTAATCACTCCTTCGGTGAATTAATCGAGCTGGTTAGGCCTTACGATAAGCTTTTCGTCAGAAGCAGATATTCATATGAGAAACTAGGGTTGCCGGCCGTAAGTATTTCTGATTTATTCTATTGTATTGAGTTCATCCGTGATTTGGTTGATAAAGTAAGTCCAAGTACTGGCGAAGGTAAACAGTGATATTCTCAGTTGCTATTATATTTTTAAATAAAAAGACACCGGCTGTACAGATCTAGTTATCACCTGACACCGGCCTCAAAGCGGTGTCTTGTTTACGCTACTTTAGTGCGCACTTCCTTCGGTATCAATTTCAGACCCTTCTTGAACATGCTGTAGGGGGTCTGACCCTCCATCATCCTGCCCTGATGTGGCCGCTGGGTGTTGTAGTGTTCCAGGTAGCTATCCAGGTCTGTCTGCATCTGTTCTACCGACTCATACCAGGTCGTTCTCCCCTTGATACGGAAGTGTTCATCCAGCAGTGTGCGATGCAGTCGCTCGATAAAACCGTTGCTCTGCGGCCTGCGTACCTTGGTTGTCCGGTGTTCAATTCCCTCCAGTTGCAGAAACAGCTCGTAGGGATGATGGTCTGGGCGCCCACAGAACTCGCGCCCGTTATCTGACAGGATGGTATAGACCCGAGCCTCATGGGCTTCGAAGAACGGCAGTACCGTTTCATTGAGCACATGAACCGAGGTCACCGGCAGCTTGCTGGTGTAGAGCCGTCCCCAGGCATGGCGACTGTAGCAGTCCAGCACGGTTTGCAGATACACCTTGCCAACCCCCTTGAGCGCGCCGACGAAGAAGGTGTCAACCGCCACCAGTTCTCCGGTGTAGTGGACCTCAATCTGGCGTTCGCGAAACTCGGGGCTGAAGCGTTCTAACAGGCGGATCTGCTCGTCATTGAGCTCAATGGTCTGCTCCCGGTGGGTTTTCTCGAGGCGCAACAAGCGGTCGTGTTTGGAGAGCAAGTCGTGACGTTGCCACACGCCACGCACACCACCCGCACTGACATTGATGCCTTGCAGAGCCAGTTCTTGGGCGACCCGCAGCGGGCCATGAGTGGGTCTGGTGAGGGAGTAATCGAGGATGGCCTGTTCAATCTCAGGAGCGACCCGATTGGGATGAGCCCCTTTACACCCGGGCAATTTGTCGAGCAATCCCTCGGCGCCATAGGTCTGGTAGTTACGGCGAATTTCGTAGAACTGCTGACGGCTGTAGCCGATGAGCTTGCAGGCTTTGCTGACGTTATTGAGCTCTTTGGCGAGCTCTAGCAAGCTGAGTTTACGACGTGCTACTTTCTCGTT
>NZ_JBFOCW010000037.1:0-6146 GCF_040908005.1 Aeromonas sp. s1(2024)
TGGATTTGACCCCATAGGTCCAGACACTTTTTCCCGCTTAGGGTTGTGATACCCGACTGCGCAGAAATTCCCGTGGTGAACGGTATCCCAAGGCGCTGTGCGGGTGGTGCTCGTTATAATGCTCAAACGCGATAGCCAAATTGCCTACCGCTGTTCGGCTATCCGGTTTTGGCATCATCTCGATATAGTCTCGCTTCATCGTCTTCACGAAGCTCTCCGCTATACCGTTACTCTGTGGGCTTCTCACTGCTGTCGTTCTGGGCTCCAACCCGATTTCTCGTGCAAACGCGCGGGTCTCATGGGCTCGATACGCCGAGCCATTATCAGTCAGCCACTCCACCGGTGATGCCGGCAACGAATCCCCAAAGCGATGTTCGACAGACCTCAGCATGACATCTTGCACAGTGTCACTATCGTAACCCCCAGTACTGGCCGCCCAGTCCAACGCTTCCCTATCGCAGCAATCCATGGCGAACGTGACACGTAGTTTTTCACCGTTATCGCAGCGAAACTCGAAGCCATCTGAGCACCACCGTCGATTGCTCTCCTTGACGGCAACACGCCCCTTATGTGCCTGCTGGGCCAATGGTGCAGCTGGTTTTCTTTCCAGCAGCAAGCCATGTTCGCGCATGACGCGATATACCCGCTTAGCGTTTACCACAGGTTGTTCTGTTGCCTCAGACTGACGCCGTAACAGCGCCCAGACCCGGCGATAGCCATAGGAGGGAAGCTCTGCCATCGCCTCCATGATACGGCCAAGTAAGGCTGCATCATCACGCTGGCGATGATGACGACCATCTTGCCAACCCGGTTTTCGATGAACACGAACGGATAGCTGCGCACGCGATACATTAAGAGCCTGGCTCACAGCACTTAATCGTCGTCCCCCGGCAACAAGGGCGCATGCGCAATCCATTTTTTTGCTCGACCATACTCCACGGCTTCTTTGAGGATCTCGTTCTCCATGGTCTTCTTCCCGAGCAGACGCTGAAGCTCTCGGATCTGCTTGATGGCAGCAGCCAACTCGGAAGCAGGAACAACATCCTCACCGGCGGTGATCGCCGTGAGAGACCCTTCTTGGAATTGCTTACGCCATTTGAAAAGCTGGTTTGCGTTGACGTCGTGCAAGCGAGCAACATGAGAGACGGTCATCCCGGGCTCAAAGGTCTGCTGCACGATGGCGATCTTTTCTTGTGGAGTCCGGCGTCGACGGCGCTCGGCCCCTGTTAACACTTCGACCATCTTCTCGTTGTGACTAGTACTGAACATAGCTCCAAGACTACCTCTTAAGTTAAGAGGGGCGAAGTGTCTGGATCTTCAAGGGGCCAATCTACGTGAGTCCTTGTCGGTGTTACGCTGTCACATTAAGGTCTTGATCCAATGGGACTTAGATTATGAAACAGAAATGAGACGGTCAATCCCCCACGTGAAAAATCGTCTCACTGGGTATACCAATTGGGACGGTCGGAATGATAGAAGATAGAGTTGGACAAATCTGTAGATAAACCCAGAGTGAAGGTGGCAGATCATTAGAGTCACATGACAGGGAAGAGAGCTGGAAGTTTCATGGATGACCCGCCAGCATACCCCCAAGGGGGGGAATGAAGATGCTGGTGATTCCTTGAAAGGGCCTATAAATTTTTTTCAAAAATCACCAACATTGTCTTTTCAATGGTTATTTAATTTTGAGATGCTCAAGACCATTAAAAAGAACAGAGAAGTTGTTATTTGCCATACTAAAAATCGGAACCAACCATTCGAGGATCATGATGTGATAGTACAATTCTTGAGCACAATAAACCCCTTTCCCTCTCTCATGTTCTGCAAGCCGATAGAATGCCATGGGAAACGTATGGACTTGAGATGATAGAAATCGGTAGATCGCTCTAAATGATGGAGTTGAGATGCCTATTTTTGTTACAAGATCATCTTGGGACATGTTGAATGCTTCAACCCCACGTAAATAGTGATTTCTCTTCTTCTCAGGTAACGCGGAAAAAATTGGATTAGCATTTAACTCATCCTTACAGATTAACAGAACTTCATTATCCTTTAATAATTCTGCTTTTTTCTCTTCATTTGCTTCCAAGTCACATGTGAATTTAATCCGTGAAACATGGTCGTGCAGATTAAGAAGTCGCCATCTGAAATCCCACTCGTCCTTTGATACATCATCAATGCACAAGTAGAAAAACATCAGGTAGTTCTCAAGAAACACTCTACTTAGGGATGCAACAGATGCAAAATCCCAATGCTGTATTTCGAGCTTACGATTTGAGTTTGGAAGAATTTTTTGCATTGACTTGCCTGTCACACATAACTTCGTGAACAATGCTGATGCGTACCAATGCTTCCCCTCAGGCGCAGGGATTCTGCTGTATTTTACAGACAGAGCAATTGCTGTATTTAATAATGCAGAAAACTCGTCATAAAAATCTTTATACATTGGCCCGTTATAACTAATGTTTAATTTTTCCATTTTCTCTACACTATTTTAGTGAAAATTAAATTGGCATTATGTCCTCGCCATGGAATGCCGCGCAATTAAAATGAAAGGATCCTGTGAATCTTGCCAGCTAAACCTCAGGCCATCCTTCCAGCCCTGCATACGGTCAGCCTTCCTGTACTCACCGACCAGTAGGCTCTCTCACACATTCTCATCTCCCCCTTCCTCAGATGTTTTTGTGACGTACTAGGGGGTAAACATGGCGAGCTTATTGACCATTATTCCACTTTCGGCGATTGGATAATACTGGTGTTTCCCCTATTATCAGCAGGCTCGCCAGGTAAGAGTCCGGATAGTAATAAATGCTCTCCATCAGGGGAGCTCATAAACTCTATCAGTTCACTCTTGGCTTTTTCGGCGACAGTCAGGAGAGAATGTAACGCCTCTCTATTGTCCTTGATGATGCTGGCTGCAATCGCCAAATAGCGGATTGCCTCTTGGCAATTGGCCTCCGAGTTCAACGTAAATTGTGACAGGAAATGATGCACCAGCTCATTTCGTAACCCGACCAGCTGTTTGAGTTTTTCATTCATCCACTCCCCGCCTTCCAGGCCAAAACTGAAGCGGAAGTAAACTCGGCCGTTCAGAGCGTCATCATCAATTTCTTGCTCATTCTCCAACGTCGTTCTTTGGTTCCACTGACCAACCAAATACCCCAATGTTTTTCCGCCTAGAAGCTGACGGTCACGTTCTACGTTACGAGCCAACTCATCGGAGAACCCGCTCACCTTTAGAGTGGGCAGGGCTGCTTTGAGCATCAATTCAAACTGTTGCAACTGGAGGAGACATCGCCCGTACTCCAACGCAATTTGCTCTTTCAGGTCATTCAAACCAGATTGAGCCGTGTCAGGCCTATGGTGTTCCAATGGAGCTCTTCCTTGTGCTCATTAGCATCCAGCTAATAGTGGCTATTTGAGTTGAAGTACCTACTAGATGTTCACCAATGTAGCGCGTTCATAGTGCGACTTCGATAGCTGCCTGTAGCTTCTCGACTGCTATTCCACCACCATACCTGTCGTAGCTGATGGCACCATTGGTATGCCCCAAGATTGCCGCTGCATACTGTAACGGCACCCCATGATCCTTCAACACTGTTGCCACAGTATGCCGCAAGCTGTGGAAGTCTTTGTCTACAGGACGATGACGACTGAACCACTGCCCCCAAAGATGGCTGTAACCGTCTTGTCGATGAGGTAGCTCAGGGAACAACCGTCCCCCTTCCCTTTCCTGCACAAAGTCGATATGTCAATCAGCATCGAAAAATGACCAGGGTTCAGCGTCCAAAATTGACCAGGGTTAGCTGGCTGATTTCATCCTCTGTTTGAAGCGGTAGGAGTCGTTTCCTGTCTCGATGATCTCGCAGTGATGGGTGATCCTATCCAACATCGCCGTTGTCATCTTCTCATCCGTAAATACCTTGCTCCATTCGCTGAAGGCCAGGTTGGTGGTCAGGATCAGGCTGGTGCGCTCGTACAGCTTGCTGATCAGGTGAAATAGCAGGGCGCCACCGCTTTCGGCAAACGGCAAGTAGCCCAGTTCGTCCAGGATAACCGCATCGACATTGACCAGCCGGTTGGCAAGCTGCCCGGCTTTGCCTGCCGCCTTCTCCTGCTCCAGTTGGTTGACCAGATCCACCACGCCGTAGAAACGCACTCGCTTGCCCCGGCGCACGGCATTGCGCCCCAGGGCGATGGCCAGATGGGTTTTACCCGTCCCGGTTCCGCCTATCAGCAGCAGATTGCGCTTCTGCTCCAGGAAGTCATCTCTATCCAGCGCGGACAGGTGCACGGGGCTGACCGGGGTGTCTGCGGTCTCGAAGCTGTCCAGGTCCCTGGCCAGCGGGAACTTGGCGATGCCCATCTGATAGCGGATCGAGCGGCACTGACGTTCGGATTCTTCGGCTTCGATCATCCGTTTGAGCCACTGCTCCGGCGGTGGTAAGGGACGCTCCCGATGCGCCAGCAGCTCGTCGCACAGCGCCGCCATACCAAACAGTTTCAACCCCTGCAGGCGCTGGTAAATTTCATCGGCTGACATGCTGACCTCCCGGTAACAGGCTGTCATAGCGTTGGCAGTTGGCCTGCGGCGGCTGTGCAAGCGGCACCACCTGAGCATGGAGCTGTGGCACCTCGACGGGGCGGCGCAGCCGCTGCAGGTGGTTGAGTACCAGCTCGGCCGAGCTGCCGCCCAGCAGCAGTACCTGCTGGCAGGCTTGCTCCAACAGGTCGAGTCCGTCCTGCCGGGCAGCCAACAGTAGCTTGACCATGTCCCGGTCACCGCCCTTGCGGCTCAGCAGTTGCTGCTGTAAGCGGCTCAAAGCCGGCGGTAACACCCACTCCTTGAAGGGAGCACCGTGGCGCAGCGCGCCGGGTTTGTGCTCGAGCAGGCCGAGGTAATGCCAGGGGTCGAACTGGGTCTTGTCCCGGCCAAACTGGCGGGGATGCTCGGCAATAAGCTCGCTCTGGGCATACACCTGGAGCCGGTCAGCGAAGACCCGGGCTGTGACATGACGATGGGCGTAACGGCTGTCGACACTGTAGGTGTTGCGGTCGAAGTGGATGAGGCAGGTGCTGTCAACCCGCAGCTCCCGCTCCACATAGCCATTGAAGCGCGCAGCCAGGGGGCGCAGGGTGGTCCGTTCCTGCTCGAAGCGCTGCCACACTGTTTGCGAGGGGTCGTCCGGGTGGGGGCGTGTTTGTGCTGCCTGCTCCAGCTCCTGGATAAGCCGACGGTTGAGCTCGGCCAGGCTGTCGACCTTGCGCCGGGGTGTAAAGCAGCGCCGGCGCACATCCTGAACCTGTTTCTCAACCTGGCCCTTTTCCCAACCCGAGGCAGGGGTGCAGGCTACCGGCTCAATGACGTAATGGCTCATCAGCGCCAGGAAGCGGGGATTGAAGCGGCGCTCTTTCCCCTCAAGTACTTGGTCGATACAGGTCTTGAGGTTGTCGTAGATGCCCTGGCGTGGCACGCCGCCCCAGTAGTGAAAGGCCGCATCGTGAGCGGCAAACACCATCTCCTGGGTTTCGCGAGGAAACACCATGACGAAGGGCTGGCGGCTGTGGGTGAGGCGAAAATGGGCAGCCTTGACCCACTGCACCACGCCGCCGATCTCCACCTCTTCCTCGCTCCAGTCAAACTGATAGGCCTCACCAGCCGCGAACGTCAGGGGGACAAAGGCAGCCACTTTGGCTGACTGCTGTTTATAGTCACGGACGAAGCGCTGGACGCTGTCGTAGGCCCCCTGGTAGCCCAGGCGTTGTAGGTCTTCGAAGAGTTGCCTGGCACAGCGGCGTTGTCGCTTGGGCCGCTTGGCATCGAGGTCCAGCCACTGGGTCAGTGTCGACTCGAATTCACCGAGCTTGGGCCTGGCTGGCTGTGGACGGCGGTACTTGGGCGGTTCGGAGGGAGGTTGGCGAAGGTATTTGCGAACGGTATTGCGAGAGAGTCCTGTGACTTTAGCGATGGCGCTGATGGACTGGCCGTCCACCTGATGCATACGCCGGATCTTCAACACGGTTTCCATGATTAACACTCCAGGTTCTCCGATCCAAAGATCGGATAGTTGCACACACTCCGGGGTGGTCAAAATTGGACGCTGAAAACCCCGGAAACCTGGTCATTTTTGCGCGCTGATCAACAG
>NZ_JBFOCW010000038.1:0-40466 GCF_040908005.1 Aeromonas sp. s1(2024)
TGGATTTGACCCCATAGGTCCAGACACTTTTTCCCGCTTAGGGTTGTGATACCCGACTGCGCAGAAATTCCCGTGGTGAACGGTATCCCAAGGCGCTGTGCGGGTGGTGCTCGTTATAATGCTCAAACGCGATAGCCAAATTGCCTACCGCTGTTCGGCTATCCGGTTTTGGCATCATCTCGATATAGTCTCGCTTCATCGTCTTCACGAAGCTCTCCGCTATACCGTTACTCTGTGGGCTTCTCACTGCTGTCGTTCTGGGCTCCAACCCGATTTCTCGTGCAAACGCGCGGGTCTCATGGGCTCGATACGCCGAGCCATTATCAGTCAGCCACTCCACCGGTGATGCCGGCAACGAATCCCCAAAGCGATGTTCGACAGACCTCAGCATGACATCTTGCACAGTGTCACTATCGTAACCCCCAGTACTGGCCGCCCAGTCCAACGCTTCCCTATCGCAGCAATCCATGGCGAACGTGACACGTAGTTTTTCACCGTTATCGCAGCGAAACTCGAAGCCATCTGAGCACCACCGTCGATTGCTCTCCTTGACGGCAACACGCCCCTTATGTGCCTGCTGGGCCAATGGTGCAGCTGGTTTTCTTTCCAGCAGCAAGCCATGTTCGCGCATGACGCGATATACCCGCTTAGCGTTTACCACAGGTTGTTCTGTTGCCTCAGACTGACGCCGTAACAGCGCCCAGACCCGGCGATAGCCATAGGAGGGAAGCTCTGCCATCGCCTCCATGATACGGCCAAGTAAGGCTGCATCATCACGCTGGCGATGATGACGACCATCTTGCCAACCCGGTTTTCGATGAACACGAACGGATAGCTGCGCACGCGATACATTAAGAGCCTGGCTCACAGCACTTAATCGTCGTCCCCCGGCAACAAGGGCGCATGCGCAATCCATTTTTTTGCTCGACCATACTCCACGGCTTCTTTGAGGATCTCGTTCTCCATGGTCTTCTTCCCGAGCAGACGCTGAAGCTCTCGGATCTGCTTGATGGCAGCAGCCAACTCGGAAGCAGGAACAACATCCTCACCGGCGGTGATCGCCGTGAGAGACCCTTCTTGGAATTGCTTACGCCATTTGAAAAGCTGGTTTGCGTTGACGTCGTGCAAGCGAGCAACATGAGAGACGGTCATCCCGGGCTCAAAGGTCTGCTGCACGATGGCGATCTTTTCTTGTGGAGTCCGGCGTCGACGGCGCTCGGCCCCTGTTAACACTTCGACCATCTTCTCGTTGTGACTAGTACTGAACATAGCTCCAAGACTACCTCTTAAGTTAAGAGGGGCGAAGTGTCTGGATCTTCAAGGGGCCAATCTAATCCCTGTTTTACTATGTCCCGCCAACTCAGCCACAATATGCTCAGCAACGTCCGCCTGCTGTAACTCATCGATGTAGCTATGCCGCAGCCCGTAAAGCGTGGGACGGCCCTGACCTACGATGCCAGCATCATTGAAGTGGCGTTGGAAGCGACAGGTGATGTTATGCGCCCAGTCGTCGTCTTTGCCTGATGGTTTGTCGTCGAACAAAAATACCTGCCCCTGACCGCGACGACTCTCCACATAGTCCAGGAATTGATGTCCGATCAACGCACTATGTAGCGGCACGGTACGGTACGCATTGGCACTCTTGAGCTGTTGATCCACCTCTCCCGCATCGACCATCAGACACCAAATCCCCTCAACCTGTTTGATGTTCTGAGTTTTGAGCTGGCAAGCCTCGGAGGGTCGCAGCCCGGCATACAGGCACAGCAGGGGCACCCACCAGTCTTGAACTCTCAATTTTTTGCCTTTCTGGGATTGTTTGCTGCGCAGGCTGGCAAACAGCTGAGCCAGTTGAGGGCGATGCCAGCGCACTCGCTCCTCATCCGCCCGTTTGTGCGGCTTCTTGCCTGCCGTCAACCCATCAAAAGGGTTACGGCTGCAATAGTCCAGCGCCACGCACCAACGGAAGAACTGTTTCAGGGCGGCGAGGTAATCTCCTTTGGTTTTGAAACTGAGGTTGGTCTTGCGCAGCAAGCTGTTGCGGTACTCCTGTGCCAGCGCGGGCGTCACCTCATCGACTTTAACCCCTTTGGCCCAGGTGACGAAGGCGTTGATCCGAAGTTGGAGCTGGCCCACCGACCTATGCTGGATCCCCTCACTGGTTTTAGTCTCGATGAATCTCGCCAATGCGTGGGTGAGCATGATCCCACTGCTGGGGCAAGCTGGGGCATCAACAGAAGGTTCACGAGGTGTGGAAGGTGTTTGAGGAGGGATGAACCCCGCTGCTTTGAACGCGTCTAGATCGGCGCGGATCCAGCGATAGAAACTGCGGGGGGCAGTATCGGCAGGAGTAGCCGCGATAAGTGCGCGAGTACGAGCTGCCACTGCCAGGTTGCGGTCTACGGCGAGCTGACGATCTTTGGTGCAAAGGGAAGTACGGATAGCGAAGGGCAAGCCACGGTCACGTAATGACTTAGGCAGCGGGAGACGAGTGTAGTAGGTGCCGGAGGCATTTTTACTCAGATACATGATTGTTCCACCCAGTTGATCCAGGAAAAAAATCACGTAAGTCTAGAAATGAAAAAACCCGTTGAAATTCAACTGGTTATATTTGGCGGTGAGGGAGGGATTCGAACCCTCGATACGTTGCCGTATACACACTTTCCAGGCGTGCTCCTTCAGCCACTCGGACACCTCACCAAATTTTCACTTCTTTGAAGTGGCTTTCGTAACACGCGATGCGTGCTTCTTGCCAACTTCATCGTGGGCAGCCCTCGGGCACCCCACCAAAGTTCTGTCTGTGATTTAACGTGTTCAGCCAACACGGGTTCGTTGCGCTGCTGCGCTGGAACGGGGCGTAATGTAAGGGATAGGAGCGGGCCGGTCAATC
The DNA here is from genome assembly GCF_040908005.1 of Aeromonas sp. s1(2024). Lineage (NCBI taxonomy): Bacteria > Pseudomonadati > Pseudomonadota > Gammaproteobacteria > Aeromonadales > Aeromonadaceae > Aeromonas > Aeromonas sp. s1(2024). The sequence continues at coordinate 2,888 of NZ_JBFOCW010000038.1, forward strand.
CAATTTTTTATCTTTTGCCACTGATTGCTCAATTAGCGAACCAAGTGACCAAAAAGTTGCCGTTTCCTATCCCTTTCCATCAATTTTCAACCGCTTCGTGCAAATGTTCTCCTCGAATGGCCTCTTCCAGCGAACCGTAGAACTCCAACTCCCCCGCCACCGGGCGCACCTTGCCCCGGGCCAGGGTCTTGAGGGGCTGGAACTGCAACTCGGCCACCTTGAGCCGGACACCCGACTTGGCCATCCGTCTGGCAAACTGCTGGAAGGCGGAGAGTCCCCCCGCATCCAGGATGGAGACCGCCTCCATCTGCAGGATCAGCACCTTGTGATCCCGTACCTGGGCCAGCAACTCGTCGAAGACCCGCTCCGCCGCCGCAAAGAACAGGGGCCCGTTGATCTTGTAGATCAGGGTCTGGGCCGGCACCTCGCTCGCATAGCGCTTGTGCTCCGCCAGGTTGTGCAGCCGGGTCATCTTCGCAATTTCCCGCATGAACAGCAGCGAAGCCAGGATCACCCCGAAGGTGATGGCGATGACCATGTCGAAGATAACCGTGAGAGACAGGCAGACCAGCAGCACCAGCACGTCGGACCTGGGGGCACGGCGCACCAGATCCACCACCTTGTGGGCCTCGCTCATGTTCCAGGCCACCAGCAGCAGCAGGGCCGCCATGGCGGAGAGCGGCAGCCAGGAGAGCCAGGGGGCCAGCACCAGGATGGCGGCCAGTACCACCAGGGCATGGACGATGCCGGAGATGGGCGAGGTGGCCCCGGCCCGCACGTTGGCGGCGGAACGGGCGATGGCGGCCGTCGCCGTGATGCCGCCGAAGAAGGGGGCCAGAATGTTGCCAAGCCCCTGCCCCACCAGCTCGCCGTTGGAGCTGTGCTTGCGACCCGTCATGCCATCCAGCACCACGGCGCAGAGCAAGGATTCGATGGCACCCAGCATGGCCATGGAGAAGGCGGCGGGCAGCAGCCGCTCGATGGCGGCCAGGTTCCACTCCACCGGCGCCCCGTCCGGTCCCGGCAGGGCCCAGGGCATCACCAGGGTCGGCGCTATGGGGGGGATCCCCATCCCCTGGGTGCCATCGGCCAGGGTGTAGCTGAACTTGCTGCCTATGGTGGCCACGTCCACCCCGAACTGATGCAGGCCAAAACCCAGGCCCACCCCCACCAGCACGGCGGGCAGGTGGCCCGGCACCGGCAGCCGCAATCTGGGCCAGAGCAGCAGCACCACCAGGGTGGCCACCCCGACGAGCGTGTCACCCCACTGCCAGCTGGGCAGGGCATGGGCCAGCGCCTGCACCTTGCCCAGGTAGGTCTCAGGCATCTCGGGCACCTGCAGGCCGAAGAAGTCCTTGATCTGCAGGGTGGCGATCACAATGGCGATACCGCCGGTGAAGCCCAGGGTGACCGAAGGCGGAATGTACTCGATGAGGCGCCCGAGCCGCGCCATCCCCATGGCCACCAGGAAGCAGCCCGAGATCAGGGTGGCCATCAAGAGTCCCCCCACCCCGAATTGCTGGGCCACCGGATAGAGGATCACCACGAAGGCGGCGGTAGGGCCCGAGATGGAGAAACGGGAGCCCCCGGTCACGGCGATCACGATGCCGGCGATGATGGCGGTGTAGAGGCCGTGCTGGGGCGGCACGCCGCTGGCGATGGCCAGCGCCATGGCCAGCGGGATGGCGATGATGCCGACCGTGATGCCGGCGATGAGGTCGCGGCCGAAGCGCGCCACGCCATAGGGTTCGTCGATGCAGGATTGGCGCAATGCGATAGCCAGCTTCACGCCTTGTAAGGAAGCTTGATTGTGCATGTCTAGGGTAATACCAGAAGAAGGAGACAAAGGCCGGGGTGAACCGGCACCCGATCATCATCAAGGGCCGGCAGAGCTGTCGACGCGGCGATGGTATCCTGAGCAACCATACCCGAGCCGGCCCGATAATTCGATGGGCGGGATCAAGAAATGGACATGAGCGCGCAATATTGTCGCCTATCCCCTGTATTTGCGCGCCGTTTCCCGCCAACTGCGGCCGCCCTCCGTGCTGTTTCTCCCAAGAAAAACCCTGACCTGCACCTCTGGATGAAGGAGAGGACGCACAGGCGTGCATGTTCCCGCAAGGGCATCTCAAGCTGCTGATTGTGCTGAAAATAGTCCACAGCGACCAAGTTTTGGACAAACAGGCCAAAAAGCCATTTTTTACGCAAGCCATCGGGTTGACACCCGTCCCTCAGGCCATTAATATCCGCCCCGTCTCGACGAGACAGGCAATTCCTCCTTAGTTCAGTCGGTAGAACGGCGGACTGTTAATCCGTATGTCACTGGTTCAAGTCCAGTAGGAGGAGCCAATTCCCTCGTAGTTCAGTCGGTAGAACGGCGGACTGTTAATCCGTATGTCACAGGTTCAAGTCCTGTCGAGGGAGCCATCTTCCAAAGCCCAGCCTTATGGCTGGGCTTTTTCATTTCCCCTGCCCCACCTCGGGGCAAGAGCGGTCGCCTCCCGATGCGCTCGTCCCTTGCCGTCGGGTCCTGCCGCCACAAGATGGCGCAGGCATACCCTCCATGGGGTACCACTCTGGTGCACCCTCGGCCATCCACTGATGACAGAAGAGTCATCCATATGATTTTTCTATAAAAAATTAATGATACAGGCCTCGGCAGCGACTCGATTGGCTGGCACACCCCTTGCAACTCCTGAGATCAGGGACGTCACAAGGAGTTGCCTATGCTGCCCATCAAGCCCCCCGGACCCGGTTGTTACGACGAGATGCTGCTCGCCAACAACCAGTTTCGCGATCATTACCACGCCTACCTGTCGTGGCTGCACCAGACCGACGAGAAGAGCATAGAGCGCAAGCGTGAGGAGGCCGATCTGCTGTTTCGCCGGGTCGGCATCACCTTCAACGTCTACGGGGATGGGGACGGCGCCGAGCGCCTCATCCCGTTCGACAGCATTCCCCGCATCATTCCCGCCCGGGAGTGGCAACATCTGGACAAGGGGATCCGCCAGCGCGTCACCGCCCTCAATGCCTTCTTGCACGACATCTATCACGATCAGCGCATCCTGAAGGCGGGAGTGATCCCGGCCGCCCAGATCCTCACCAATGCCCAGTACCAGCCCTGCATGCAGGGGGTCGACCTGCACCGGGACACCTATGTCCACATCACCGGGGTCGACATCATCCGCAACCACGACGGTGAGTACTATGTGCTGGAGGACAACCTGCGCACCCCCTCCGGGGTCTCCTACATGCTGGAGAACCGCAAGATGATGATGCGCCTCTTCCCGGAGCTGTTTCACAACCAGCCCATCGCGCCGGTGGAGCGCTACCCGGCCCTGTTGCTGCAGACCCTGCGCGAGAGCAGCCCGGTGGACAACCCCTGCGTGGTGGTGATGACTCCAGGACGCTTCAACAGCGCCTACTTCGAGCACAGCTTCCTCGCCCAGCAGATGGGGGTGGAGCTGGTGGAGAGCGCGGATCTGGTGGTCAAGGATGGTCAGGTGCTGATGCGCACCACCACTGGGCTGAAAAGGGTGGATGTCATCTATCGCCGCATCGACGACGACTTCCTGGACCCCCTCGCCTTCAACCCGGACTCCCTCATCGGCGTGCCGGGCCTGCTCTCTGTCTACCGCGCCGGCGGCGTGGTGCTGGCCAATGCCATCGGCACCGGGGTGGCGGATGACAAGTCCATCTACCCCTATGTGCCGGAGATGATCCGCTTCTATCTGGGGGAAGATCCCATTCTCAACAACGTGCCCACCTGGCAGTGCCGCGAGCCGGCTGCCCTCTCCCACGTGCTGGCCAATCTGGAGGAGCTGGTGGTCAAGGAGGTCCATGGCGCCGGCGGCTACGGCATGCTTATAGGCCCCTGCGCCAGTCGCGAGGAGCTGGCCCGTTTTCGCGAGCTGCTCAAGGCTCGGCCGGACAACTACATCGCACAGCCGACCCTCTCCCTCTCCACCTGCCCGACTTTCGTCGACGCCGGCATCGCCCCCCGCCACATCGACCTGCGCCCCTTCGTGCTCACGGGGCAGGAGCTGCGCCTAGTACCGGGCGGCCTGACCCGGGTCGCCCTCACCGAAGGCTCCCTGGTGGTCAACTCCTCCCAGGGCGGTGGCACCAAGGACACCTGGGTCATGGAGGGCAGCCCATGCTGAGCCGCACCGCAAGCGAACTTTACTGGATGTCCCGCCACCTGGAGCGGGCGGAGAACACGGCGCGCATGCTGGACGTCACCCAGACCATGTCGCTGATGCCCTCCATCGACGCCGATCACAGCGAGCTGGTGGCGCCTCTCACCATCAGTGGCACCCACGAGCCCTTCCTGGCCCGCTACGGCCAGGTGAACATGGAGAACCTGCTGCAATTCTTCTGCTTCGACGAGGAGAACCCGAGCAGCATCTTCAGCTGTCTGCGCATGGCCAGGGACAACGCCCACGCGGTGCGGGGCAAGATCCCCGGTGAGGTGTGGGAGAGCATCAACGCCGCCTGGATAGAGATCCGTCGGCGGCGCCAGGCGGGGCTGTCCAGCGGTCAGGCACAGGAGTTCTTCGACTGGATCAAGGAGCGCTCCCACCAGTTTCGCGGCGCCACCTATGGCACCATCATGCGCGGTGACGTGCTCTGGTTCCTGCGCCTTGGCACCTTCATCGAGCGGGCCGACAACACGGCGCGCATCCTGACCGTGAAGTATCAGGTGATCCGGGAGGACGAGGACAGCGTGCGCGAGTTCTACCGCTGGAACGCCCTGTTGCGGTCAGTGGGCGCTTACGAGGCCCACCAGACCCTCTACAAGACGCTCTCCCATGCCTCCATCGCCGAGCTGCTGATCCTGCGCAATGAAGTGCCGCGCTCCCTGCGGGCCTGCCTCGACGAGATGGAGCTGATCCTGGCCCAGATCGAGGGCAACGCCGGTCAGACGCCCCGGCGTCTGACCACCATACTCAACGCCCATCTGACCTATGGCGCCATCGACGATGTCTTTGCCCTCGGCATGCAGGCGTACCTGAGTGATTTCCTCAGCGACATCGGCGCCATCGGCCAGAGCATCCACGCCGCCTACCTGGAGGTATTATGAGACTCATCATCGATCACCAGACCCGCTACCACTATGCCGACGTGGTGCGCCGCAGTACCCAGTACCTGCGCCTGACCCCCCACAGCACGGCCCGCCAGCAGATCCTCTCCTGGGAGCTGGAGCTGCCGGGGGAGGCCACCTGCACCACGGACGGTTACGGCAACATACTGCACGTGCTGAGCCTGGAGTCCCCCCACGAGGGGATCCTGATCCGCGCCCACGGGGAGGTGGAGATCTGCGACGACGCCCCGGAAGATGAGGAGTCCTCCCTCATCTCTCCCTTGAGCTACCTGAGGCCCACCCCCCTCACCCGCCCGACCCCGGCCCTGCAGGATCTCGCGAAGGCCTGCCTGCCAGAGGAGCCGACCCTGGCCGACTTGCAGAGCCTGATGGCACGCATCCTGGTGCTGATGCCCTATCAGCCCGGCAGCACGGATGCCACCTTCAGCGCCGACGAGGCACTTGCTTCGGGCAGCGGCGTCTGTCAGGACCACACCCATGTCTTCCTGACCTGCTGCCGCCACGCCGGCCTGCCGGCCCGGTACGTGAGCGGTTACCTCTACAGCCAGGACAACAGCCACGTGGCGATGCACGCCTGGGCCGAGGTGTGGATCGAGGAGCGCTGGCACACGTTCGACGTCACCAACCTCACCAGCTCCACCAGCGAGCACCTCAAGCTCGCAGTCGGCATGGATTATCTGGATGCCTGTCCGGTGCGCGGCGTGCGCTATGGCGGCGGGTGCGAACAGTTGCAGAGCCAGGCGCAGGTGACCCGCCTGGATGGACAGCAGCAATGAAGACCGGGAGAGTCCTGGCGGGAGTGCGGTCATGACCTATTGCGTCGCCATGTGCCTGCAAGACGGCATGGTGTTTGCGTCCGACTCGCGCACCAATGCGGGGGTGGATCACATCGCCACCTTCCGCAAATTGCACCTCTTCACCCGGGAGGACAGGGTGATAGTGCTGCAAAGCGCGGGCAATCTGGCCACCACCCAGAGCGTCATCAGCCTGCTGACGGAGGGGCAGGAACTCCTTGCCCTCCCCAGCCTCTACGAGGCTGCCGCCCTCATCGGCCAGACCATACGCACCGTCATCAGCCGGGATGGGGGTCAGCAGCAGGGCCATATCAACTTCGGCTGCAACATCCTGCTGGGGGGGCAGATCCGGGGGGAGCGCCACCGCCTGTTCCACATCTACCCGGAGGGCAACTTCATCGAGGCGAGCGCTGACACCCCCTACTTCCAGATTGGTGAGAGCAAGTACGGCAAACCCATCATCGATCGCATCATCCACCATGAGACGCCGCTTCAGACCGCCCTGCAATGCGCCCTCATCTCCATCGACTCGACCCTGCGCAGCAATCTGTCGGTGGGCTTGCCCCTGGATGCCCTGGTCTATCACGAGGGCAGCTTCTCGGCGACGAACCAGCACCGCATCACCGAACAGAACCCCCATTTCGTGGCGCTGCGAAAGGCCTGGGGCGAGGGGTTGCAACAGTTGTTCCAGGGTCTTCCCACCTTCCCCCTCTAGGCCGGGCGGGAGGCGCCAAGGCGCTTTCCCGCTCCTTTCTTTCCGGATATTCTGGCTGCCTTCCTTTTCGATGGAGTTTCCCATGCGCCGCTTCAACGTCATGCTCAACGGCAGCCGGTTGATGATGTTCCCCTTCTATGTCTGCATCCTTATCTGTGTCGCCCTCCTGATGGTGAAGTTCGCCATGCAGCTCTATGTGCTGTGCCGCGACATCATCGACATCCACTATCTGGATCTCATCACGGGGGTACTCACCCTGGTGGACTTCGTGCTGGTGGCCCAGATGCTGATCCTGGTGGCCATCTGCGGCTACGTGCAGTTCATCAAGACCCCGGAGCAGCGAGCAGCCCTCGGCGACAACTGGCTCAGCAAGATCAACTTTGCGTCCCTCAAGCTCATCGTCATCAACTCCCTGGTGACCATCGCCGGCATCGAGGTGCTCAAAGCCTTCCTTGACGACGGCACCGGCAACGAGATCGAGATGAAGTGGTCGGTCATCGTCTTCCTCGCCTTCTCCACCGCGGCACTTATCTATGCGGTGACCGAGCGGCTGGCGGAGCACAAATAGGGCCCGGCGCCATTCAGGGTCTATTCATCAAGAGCCGAATTGATAACTCTTTTCATTACCCTTACTGCATTGTAAACTTGCTCGCCCCGGGCTGAACCGCCCGGGAGCTGGAGCACCCATGACGAGTCTTTCCCTCTCACCACGACACTGCTGGCAGTGGCTGGCCTATCACCATCAGGCGGCCGAGGGTGCCCTTTATCTGATGTTTTTCTCCGGTCTGCTGCTGTGGGAACCCCTGACGCCGACCTGGTCCCTGGCGCGCTGGAACCTGTTTTTGCACGTTGCCCTCTCGCTCACCCTGTTCCCCTTGCTGTTTGGCGCCTTCTGGCTCTCCCATCGCAGCCTGCTGCGCAAAAGCCGCAAGCCTTTTTTGCGCACCACGGGGCGCATCATCGAAGCCTTGCTGCTGATCTGTCTGGCCAGCGGACTGGTGCTGGTGCTGCACGGCACCCCGGGGGATAGCCTCGGCAACCTTGCCAACTGGGCCCACTGGCTGAGCGCCCTCGCGTTGACGCCCCTGGTGCTGCGCCACGCCTGGCGCTGGACCATCTTGACATGGCGCACCTGATCTTATGTTGAAGTTGTTGTTATCCCTGATGTTGGCCACCCTGCTGCTGGGGACCGCCTCGGCCCGGGAGATGGGCACCGCCATGATTGCCTATGACGAGGGGAGTGCCCCGCGCCTTGTCACCGCCAACCAGAACGCCGGCTCGGTCACCCTGCTTGAGCGCGATAGCGGCAAGCGACTCAAGGAGGCACAACTAGGTGGCGATCTGCGCCAGCTGGCCCGCGCCGATGACGGCACCCTGCTGGTCACCGACTACAGCGGTGATCGCCTGCTGCTGCTGGATGATGATCTCGACCTGGAAAAGGTGATCCCCACCGACCATAGACCCTACGGGGTCATTTTCGATGCCAAGCGGCAGTGGTTTTGGGCCACGCTGTTCGAATCAGCTCGCCTGCAGGCCTATGACACAGCGGGCAAGCTGCAGCTGGATGTGGCCACTGCCGAAACCCCGCGCGGACTGGCCTTGACCGACAATGATCGCCTGCTGCTCACCCACACCATGACCGGCCAGCTCGCCATCTATGATCTTGCCAAGCTTGAGAAGGACGCTAAGGGAGCTACTCTGCCCAAGCCCAAGCTCATCACCCTGGCGGAAACCCACAGCGATACCCCGAGCGACTCCCAGGGATTGCCGCGCCTGCTGGACGGCATCGCCCTCTCCCCCGATGGCAGCGAGGCCTGGCTGCCCCACGTGCTCTGGAGCTTCGACCACCCCTTCCAGTTTCAGAGCACCGTCTTCCCGGCGGTCTCCATCATCGATCTCGATGAAGAGAAGGAGCGGGTCGATGAAAGAAAACAGCTCTTCTTGCAGATCAACCTGCCCAGCGTCGGCAACCGCAGCCAGATCGTCTCCAACCCGTTCGCGGCGCGCTTCGCCGCCGACGGCAAGCGGGTCTACCTGACCCTGGCGGGCTCGGAAGATCTGCTGGTGTTCGACCTGTCGCGCAGCGGCAAGCAGAACAGCAACCGCCACCGCCGCAAGAAGTTTCAGGGGGGTGCCAAGGCGACCCAGCTCTTGCGTCACCTGCCGGGCCAGAATCCGCGCGATCTGCTGATCGATGGCGACCACATCCTGGTGCACAACGTCATGGGGCAGGATCTCACCCGTCTCAACACCGGCGGCAGCGGCCCGTTTGCCCGGGTCACCGTCGATGTGCCCCACTTCGCCAAACTGGTAGAGACCGATCCCCGCCCCGCAGCCCTCAAGCGCGGTGAACGATTGTTCAACCTGGGTAATACCGCCGCCAACAGCCGCTTCCCCATGGCGGGGGACAACTGGATGAGCTGCAACTCCTGCCATCTGGACGGGTTCAATTTCACCAACCGCTATCTGATGGCGGCCCATCGCCAGCAGAGCGGCGACAACGCCATCAACGGCCACGCCAACCTCGCCAACATGGTGGCGGGGGACTTTATCGGCGAATACCTGCGCATGACCCAGCAGACCCAGGGCGGCATGGGCCATGACACCCGCGATGGGGCCGAAGCGGTTGACCCCGCGAGGCCCCAGCCCGAGGTGCAGGCGATGATGGAGGATCTGCACGCTTTCGTGACCAGTGACGGCAACCTCCCCTATCTGGCCAACTGGCTGCGGCTCGATGCCCCGCGCAGGGATCCTGCCAAGGCGCCGACCACCCACCCGAAAGAGTGGCTCAACTCCGCCTCCTGCCAGAACTGCCACCAACAGGCGTTCCAGGACTGGAGCGAGAGCAACCACCGGCTGATGGGCAACTCTCACCCCTACTACAAGGTGGTGCAGGCGCTGGCCCGCGAAACCGAAGGGGAGGCCTTCGGCCAGTGGTGCCAGGGCTGCCACATGCCTCAGCAGGTGATGAACGGCCAGACTGATCTGCCCAAGGGCTCCCACATGTTCGAGCAGGGCGGAGCCTCGCTCATTGCCGCCCACCAGAAAGGCGAGCCCGTGGTGGAAGAAGGCACAGGCTGCGTGCTCTGCCATCGCATCACCCGGCTCGAGGATGCCGGCGGCAACAGCGCCTTTACGGTCAATTTGAAAGACCGCGAGAGCTATGTGTTCGAGGATGCCCCGGGCGGCAGCCTCCAGCACTGGCTGGCCGAGCGGCAGATCAACGCCCGCCCCGCCATGCACAAGGCCTCCTACCAGAAGGATTTCTACCGGGACGCGGCCCTGTGCAAGTCGTGCCACAACGAGTTTGCCCCGGGCACCGGCGCCAATATCGTCAACACCTGGGACGAGTGGGAAAGCTCCAGCTTCGCCAAAGCCGAAGATCCCGCCAAACGGCGCACCTGCATCGACTGCCACATGAATCCTACACCTGGCAACGGCGGCGCGCCGGTGGCGGGCCAGTCCACCGAAAACGGCACCGTGAAAGAGCGGCTCTATCGCCACAACTTTACCGGCGCCCAGCATCAGCTGGTGGGGCTGAGAAGTGCAACCCTCGAGCAGGAGAGCCTGGCGCTCTTGCGCTCCAGCGCCACCCTCTCGGCCCGCATTGAAAACCAGAGTGGCCAACCCGCGCTGGTGGTGAGAGTCGCCAATACCGGCGCCGGCCACGCCCTGCCCACCGGGGTCGCCGATTTCCGTGAACTCTGGCTGGAGTTGACCGTCACCGACGCCAGCGGCAAGCGGGTGCTTGAAAGCGGCCAGCCGGTGGATGGCGCCGTCCCTGAAGATGCACGACTGTTCAGAAAAGTGTTCGGCGACGCCGAGGGCAAGCCGGTGGGGCTCAAGTTCTGGCGTTACGCCAAGCTCCTTGAAGATACCCGCATCCCGGCCGATGGCTGGCGCGATGAAGCCTGGCCGCTACCCGCAGATGCCCGGGGGCCCTTCAAGGCCGATATCAGACTCAATTTCCGCACCTACCCCAAGTGGGTCAATGATGCGGTGCGCGCCGCCGAGCCGAGCTTGCCGGAGCCACCCATAGTGCTACTCAATCGGCTGCAACTGACCCTGCAGCCCCTCCCCGTTACGCCCGATACGGAGCCTCAATCCTGATGTTCGCAAGTTTTCTCATTACCCTGCGCGAGGGGCTGGAAGCCTTCCTGCTGGTCGGCATCTGCCTCTCCTACCTCGCCAAGCTGGGGGCGAGCCGCTACAACAAGTTCATCTATCTGGGGGTGGGGCTGGGTCTTGTCGCCTCCCTTGTCATCGCCTTCCTGTTCCAGGTGGTGGTGAGCCAGTTCGAGAGCGAGCGCTACAACCATTTGCTGATGGCGGGGATCCTGATCTTCGCCACCCTGGTGCTCACCTATATGGCTATCTGGATGCAAAAACAGGCCAAATCCCAAGTGGGGGCCATGACGGCGCGCATCGATGCCGCCATCGACGGTGGCAACCTGTTTGGTCTGGTGCTGCTCGCCTTTCTGGCGGTGATGCGCGAAGGCTTTGAAACCGTGCTCTTCTTCTCGGCCCTGGTCTACTCCGGGCAAGGGGTGGATCTGCACCAGGGGCTGATGGGGGCGCTGGCGGGGCTACTGGTCTCTGTGGTGCTGGTGTGGGGGCTGCTGCGCTCCACCCGCAAGGTGGCGCTGGCCCCCTTCTTCCGCTGGACCGGCCTGCTCATCATCATCATCGCCGCAGGCTTGCTCTCGTCCGCCGTCAACATGTTGCAGGCAGCGGACGTCATCACCTTCTGGACCACGCCGGTCTTCAACATCAGCCACATCCTCGACGATCAGGGGGTATTCGGCACCTTCCTGCGCGCCCTGTTTGGCTACAACGCCTCACCGGCCGGCCTGCAGTTGCTGACCTGGGCCTGCTACCTCATGATCTTTGTCACCCTCTGGCATCGCAGCTATCGCCCCCAGGGGAGCGCCGCCCCGACCAGGGGCTGAGCCCGGGATCACACTCTGTTCGGGAGCCGCGCACAGGCGGGCTCCCCCAGCTATCACGCCGTTTCGGAACACTCATGAACGACAACAACAAGAAGCACATTGCGGTGCTGGGCGCCGGCCCTGCCGGTCTGATGGCCGCCTGGCGCCTGCGCCAGGCCGGTTTTGCGGTCACCCTGTTCGAGCAGGAGCCGGTCGTCGGCGGCATGTGCGCCACCCAGACCTTCAAGGGGCGCGACGGCGAGTATCGCTTCGACTACGGCGGCCACCGCTTCATCACCAAGAACCCCGAGCTGCTCGCCTTTATCGACGAGCTGATGGGGGACGACCTGCTCCACGCCGAGCGAAAGAGCGTCATCCGCTTTGGCGGGCGCACCTATGACTACCCTTTGAACCTGCCCAACCTGCTCAAGACGGCGCCGCTGGCCCTGATGGCCGGTGCGGTGAAGGATCTGCTGCTGTTGCCCTTTGCCAAGAAGCCCACCGATTTTGCCAAGGCGAGCTTTGCCGAGTGGATCCAGAGCCACTTTGGTCGCACCCTCTACCGCCAGTTCTTCGAGGGCTACACCGGCAAGTTGTGGGGCATCAACCCGGACCAGCTCTCCGCCGACTGGGCTGGCCAGCGCATCAGCCTGATCGATCTCAAAGACGTGGCGCGCCGCCTGCTGCCAAGGCGCAACGGCAGCATGTCGGTGCGCACCTATGCCCGCAAATACCGCTATCCCAAGTACGGCTTCGGCCAGATCTTCACCACGCTCGGCGAACGGCTGGTGGCAGAGGGGGTAGAGCTCAAGACCGGCGCCACCATCACCCGCCTTGAGCAGACCGATGGCCACATCGAACGGGTTTATTGGTCACATGATAATGTGGAGCAGAGCGAGCGATTTGATCAGGTGATCTCCACCCTGCCGCTGCCGCTCACCTGCCAGCATCTGGGCTTGCCGTGCGATCTGCACTACCGGTCGCTTCGCTTCGTCAATATGCCCCTCAAACAGGAGAACCTGTCGGACAACACCTGGCAGTACCTCTCCGACCCCCATATTCTGGCGACCCGTCTGCAGGAGCCCCGCCGCCGCAGCCCCTTTATGGCGCCCCAAGGCCAGACCTCGGTGATGCTGGAGATCCCCTGCAATCCGGGGGATGCCACCTGGCAGGCACCGCTCTCTGATCTGCGCGGCCGGGTCACCGCCGATCTCGCAAGCCTCGGCGTCGACACCCAGAAACTTGGCGATGAGACCTTCGAAGCCCGCAGCGAGTACGCCTATCCGCTGATGGATCTGGGCTATCAGGCCCGCCGCAACGAAGCCATCAAGGCGCTGATGCCGATAGGCAACCTCATCATGACTGGCCGTCAGGGGACATTCCGCTACATCTTCACCGACACCGCCATGGAGATGGGGATGATGGCCGCCGACATGGTGATCGACGGGGTGGACAGACGCCACGCCATCTTCAATCATCGCAACGAAAACACCGTGATCGAAACCCAGAGCGTGGCCTGACCGCGCCATTGGCATAAGTAAGGAGAACAGGATGACCATCCGCCCGGGTTTACTCGCCCTCACCCTGCTGCTGACCCTGAGCGGGCAGGCGCAGGCTTACTCCTACGCCGCCGCCGGCAAGGAGCCGCTGATCGATGCCCGCGAGGCGCTGCTGGGGGCCGCCACTGACGGCAAGGATGCCAGCGCCACCTTGAGCGAGATTGCCGAGGAGCTGACCTATCTGGAAGAGCACCACCAGGTGGAGCTGCAAACACCGCTGGCCGCCGCCATCAAGGCCAAAGACGCAGCAACCACCGCCGCCCTGCTCAACCGGGCCTACAAGGCGGAGATCGAGCGCCGCCTCGAGGGGGCCAGCCAGAACCTTGGCGACTACCAGACCGCCAAGGTGCTGGTGGTCAAGAGCAAGCGCTTCCTCGATTTGATCCTCCCCTCCCTCGACGAAGGGGATCGCAAGGCCGCCGAACAGGCGCTGGCCAAGGTACTGGACGCCATCGGCAACCCGGGAGTGTTCGGGGTGGGTGCCAAACCTGCCGATGCCGCTGCCTTCACCGAGGCCGAAAAAGCGCTGATGGCCGTGCTGGCGTCGCTTTGATGACCTCTCATCGATGACGACGGCCCCCCTCATCCCCAACCCTTCTCCCGCACGGGGAGAAGGGGGGCGTCGCCACGGCCGATTACGCTTCGCCAATCGACTCTACTTGCTTGCCCTGCTGCAACTGGCCTGGCTTGGCTGGCTGCTGACCTTCCCGGTAGCACTCGATTCCGACGATGCCCTCAACTTTGCCCACGGGGTGGTGCGCTTCAGCGTGCTGGAGTTCTCCCCCCACTTTCCGGGCTACCCCGCCTTTATCTGGCTGGCGCGACTGATCAATCTCGCGGTGGACGATCCGGCCCGGGCGGTGCAGTGGGCCAGCCTCTTGGGGAGCAGTTTGCTGGCGCCGCTCGCCGCCTCCCTCGCGGTCAGATTGTGGCAGCGGCCAAGCCTGCTGGCGCCGGTCTGGCTGCTGGTGCTGGCCCTGCCGCTCACCCCGACCCTGGCGCTCTCCGGCCTGTCCGACGGGCCTGCGCTCGCCGCCTGGCTGGCCGCGCTGCTGGCCTTGCTGCATCGCAAAGCGGCCCTGGCAGGTCTGCTGCTCGGCCTTATGCTGGCGCTACGCCCCTCCTACTTCGTGCTGGCTCTGCTGCCCCTTTGGCTGGGGATGGCGCAGCAGGGCAACCGCGTCAGGTTTGTGCTCCCCATCGCGCTGGTGGGGCTAGCCTGCCTGCTGTTTGTCTGGCAGGCCGACGGCTGGGCCTATTTTGCCGAGGGGCGGCGCTTTACCGACGGCCACTTCACCCTCTGGGGCAACACGGCGGCGGCCCACGGGGATCGGCTGCTGAGCTGGGCGAATACCTTCAACGATCAGCTCACCCCGCTCTGGCCCCTGTTGATGGGAGCCTTGCTGATACTGCCACTCTGGCAACGGTCAAAAGATCACAATGCGACCCCCTCCGTGCTCTGGACGCTCTACTGGCTCGTTCTGCTGCTCTGGACCCTGGTTGGCCAGAATCCGGACAATCCCCGCCATCTCGCGCCCATCACCCTGCTCGGCCTCGTGCTGCTGGCAGGCTGGCTGCCGCGCCGGGGCGAGCTGCCAGCCATGCTGGGAGCCCTGTTGCTGCTGCTCAGCACCCTCACCCCACCGGTGGCACCAGCCATGACCCGGGCCGCCAGACTGGCCGAACAAACGTGCCCGGGGCTGGTGACCCAGTGGGGAGTGAGGCTGCTTAGGGAAACCACAACCCTGCCCGTCACCGACGGCTGGTACCGGGGGGATGCCGCCCTTGCGCTCACCCAGGGGGCCTGCCGCCTCAGCCGCCGCCCCCTGGGGGCAGAGGCGCTACCAGGCCCTTATGACACCCTCTGGTTTTCCCCCCGCTTTCACGCCGAACCCGGCCTCTGGCTCGCCCTGCCCCGCTGAACCGGGCACTTGCGAGGGCATCGCACGACTCGTCTACACTCACTGCGCATGGGCCTGGCAGGGAGAGGATGAATGAAGGGAGGCAAGGAGTGGGCACTGGTGCCCCTGATCCTGGCGCTGGCCTGCGCCCTGCTGATGCTGCCGCTCTGGTGGCAGGGGGGCAGCCAGGGACACGATCTGTTCCACCACCTGCTATCCGGCCACTACTTTGCCCGCCAGCTCTGGCAGGGGGAGCTCTATCCCCGCTGGCTGATGGCCATGAACGGCGGCTTCGGCAGCCCCACCTTCTTCTTCTATCCCCCGCTCCCCTACTACGTCAGCGCCCTCTTTGCCGGGCCCGGTGCCCACCCCCAGCAGGCCATCTACCCTTTACTTGGCAGCGCCACCCTGGCCCTGCTGCTCTCTGGGGTGTTTGCCTATCTGTGGCTGCGTGCCACCACGCCCCCTGGCCGGGCCCTGGCCGCCAGCCTGCTCTATCTGGCGCTGCCCTATCATGTCGCCATGGATCTCTATGCCCGCTTCGCCCTGGCGGAGTTCTGGGCCTTCGCCTGGGCTCCCCTTATCCTGCTGGGGCAGGATCTCGCCCACCGCGGACGACCTCAGGGGTTGCCCCTGCTGATCCTGGGGCTGGCGCTGCTGGCCTTCTCCCACCTCCCCAGCCTCTTGCTCATGATGGGGCTGGTCACCTTGCGCGCCTTCTGGTTCGCCAGACGCACCCGCACTCTGACGCCCTGCTGGCAAGCCCTCGGCGCCCAGGGCGTGGGGCTTTGCATGGCAGCCGCCCTGCTGCTGCCCGCCCTGGCGGATCAGGGGGCCATCTCCATGGAGCTGATGCGCGGCGGCATGTTCGACTACAGGCGCAACTTTCTCGACCGCCTGCCCAGCGCCTGGGAGGACTGGCGTTTTCGCGGTCACCTGGCGTGGCAGAGCATGCTGACCCTGGTCCTGCTGCTCATCGCCTGGGCCGCCGCCCGGGAGCCGCGCCACCCCGAGCTGCTGTGCTGGGGGGCGATCGGCGTCGTCGCCTTCCTGATGATGCTGCCCCCGAGCCAGCCTCTCTGGAGCCTGCTTCCCCCCTTGCAGCGGGTGCAGTTTCCCTGGCGGCTCAACCTGGTGCTCGCCCTTGCCACGGTCGCTGTGGTGGCGCTCGGCACCCAGCCCCATCGTCTCTGGCAGGGGCTCTGGTGGGGAGTATTTCTGCTGACCCTCCTCTCCACCCTGGCCTATGTGCGTCACGCCCCCCTGACCCAGGCCCCCGAACGAGAGGCCATGGCATTCGAGTTCGACAGCAAGCGCAGTGCCCGGGAATACAGACCAAGGCAGGTACCGGGAGGCATGTTCGCCCCGACCCTGCTCGCCTGGAAGGAGGAGTTCCAGCCGCCTGTCAGCGCCGAACCGCCAGGCGCGAGCTGGAGCCTGACCCGCTGGCAACCCCGCGCCCTGGCGCTGGAGGTCAAGACCCGGGTACCGACCCGGCTGGTCCTGCACCAATACCATTACCCCGGCTGGGAGGCCCGCCTCGACGGACACCTGGCGCTGACGGTGAGCGCCAATCGCCAGGGGTTGATGCAACTCTGGGTTCCGGCGGGCCACCACAGCCTCACCCTGACCCTGGCGGCACGCTGGCCGGAGCGCACCGGCAATGCCCTCTCCCTGCTCGGATGGCTTGCCTGGCTCTGGCTGCTCTGGCGCCACACCAGACAAAAGGGCATCGGGCAGGATGCACCTGATCGCGCCCGCCAAAACTGATAGACTCAACACCTGCCTCTTAACCCGGCCCAGCCCACGACTCGGATACCCTATGCCCCAAGCCAGCTCCCTCTCCCCCCGTTTCCTCTTCATCCTGCTCGGTGCCCTGGCGGGCCTGACTCCCCTCGCGGTGGACATGTATCTGCCCGCCATTCCCGCCATCGCCCGGGATCTGGCTACCAGCATCGACGGCGCCCAGCTCACCATCAGCGCCTTCCTGGGGGGCTTTGCCATCGGCCAGCTCTTTTACGGGCCGCTCGCCGACAGCTTCGGCAGAAAGCCGGTGATCCTGGCGGGCCTGACGATGTTTGCCGTGGCCTCCGTGGGCTGCGCCATGGCGGACTCCCTGCCTGAGCTCCTCGCCTGGCGCATGTTGCAGGCCGCAGGGGGCGCCGCGGGTTCCGTGGTGGTCAACGCCCTGCTGCGCGACCTGTTCGAGAAGGATGCGTTTTCCCGCGCCATGTCCTTCGTCATCCTGGTGATGACCCTCGCCCCCCTGGTGGCCCCCGTGGTGGGGGGGTACATCAGTGCTCACAGTGACTGGCGGGTCATCTTCTGGCTGCTGGTGGCCATCAGCCTGCTCATCTGCCTGGTGATGCAGTGGAAAATTGAGGAAACCCTCAAACCCGAGCACAAGCAACCCCTGCGACTCGGGCAGGTGCTTCGCAACTACTGGGGGGTGCTCTCCCACCGTGGTGCCATGGGCTATGTGCTGTGCGGCGCCCTGTCGAGCTCCGGCATGTTCGCCTTCCTGAGCGCCTCCCCCTATGTCTACATCGAGTATTTCAAGGTGCCGACCGAGCACTACGGCTGGCTCTTTGGCCTCAATATCCTGCTGATGATGGTGGTCACCTTCGCCAACAGCCGGCTGGTGAAAGGGGTGGGTGCCGAGCGCATGCTGCGATACGGCCTGACCGTGCTGCCGCTCGCCGGGGCCCTGCTCATCTACAACGCCTGGAGCCAGACCGGGGGCCTGTGGGGCATCGTCATCCCCGTCGTGCTCTTCGTCGGCCACATCAGCCTGGTGGGGGCCAACGCCATGACCGGCCTGATGGGCCACTTCCCCCAGTCCGCAGGCACCGCCTCGGCGCTGGCGGGCACCCTGCGCTTTGGCCTTGGGGCCCTGGTGGGGGTACTGGTCAACCTCAATCCCCCTGAATCGCCGCTCCCCATGGCCATCGCCATCGCCGGTTGCGGCCTGGGGTCGGCCCTCAGTTACTGGCTGCTGAGCGGCAAGCGCGTCCCCTGATGCCTTGCAATGAAAAAGCCCTGTCCATGGACAGGGCTTTTTGCATCGGGGCGCAGGCCTCAGTCATCGGCCTGCAACCCGCTGCGCGCCAGGATCTCGCTCTCCAGCCCATCCAGGCTTAGCTGGTTCTTCTTGCGCCAGTAGGCCTCAATCCCCTCCCGGCCCTGACGGGCCGACCAGTTGGCAAGATCCTCCCTGTCCCCCTGGTACTCATACAGAGGCACCGACATGCCGCACGACGTCTGGACCCGTTCAATGTCCAGCAGGAAGATCTGGCGAGCCGCGACGCTTGGGGGGAACAGCGCCAGCAACGACGGCCACTGCGGATCAGTGCGGTGCAGCACCCGTGCCTGGCCATAGGCCCGCAGAATAAGCGGCGCCCCCTCGAAGGCGCAGAACATCACCGTCATGCGCGGCTGTTGCAGCACCTGGGCTGCGGACTCGTTGCCGCTGCCGGTCAGGTTGAGCCAGGCCAGGGTGTGGGCATCGAGGACGCGCAGCGAATCCCCGCCCTTGGGGGAGAGATTGACCGATCCCTTCGCGGCCGCCGTACCGACGAAGAAGATCTTCTGCCCCTCGATAAAGGTGACATGGCGCGGCAAAAGCGCCTCGAACAGTTGTCCCATCCTGCCTCTCCCTGGTGCCTGGCACCGGGTTGCCTAAAACAGGGCGCTGTTGAGCCACAGGTGCGCCCCTATGCCGACCATATAACCAAGCAAAATGGCAGGCAACCACTTGAGGTGCCCGACGAAGGTATACATGCCCCTGGCCTGGCCCATCAGGGCCACCCCGGCGGCGGAGCCGACCGAAAGCAGACTGCCCCCCACCCCGGTGGTCAATGTCACCAGCAGCCACTGCCCCGTGCTCATCTGCGGCTCCATGGAGAGCACGGCGAACATCACCGGAATGTTGTCGATCAGGGCGGAGAGCAGGCCGATGGTGACGTTGGCCAGGGTCGGATCGCCACCGTCATAGAGGAAATGGGATGCAAGCGCCAGATACCCCATAAACCCGAGGCCGCCGACGCACATCACCACCCCGTAGAAGAAGAGCAGGGTGTCCCACTCCGCCTTGGCAATCTTGTTGAACACATCGAACGGCACCACCGAGCCCTGACGCAGCAGCCTGGCCTCGTCCCCGGTGCGCTCATACAGCGCCCGTGCCCGGGCCAAGGTAACGGGCTGGGTCTTTCGCAGATAGAAACTGAAAAATTGCAGGTAGCCCAGCCCCATCATCATGCCGAGCACGGGGGGCAGCCCCAGGAAATGATGGCAGGCGACGGCGGTCACTATGGTGAGCACAAAGAGCAGCACGATGACAACGGCGCCGCGCCTTGGCACCACCATCTCGCCCGGCATGGCGGGCACCAGACGGGGCACCATCAGGCTCATCAGGGTGGCCGGCACCAGGAAGTTGAGCAGGGCGGGGATGAAGAGCAGCAAGAACTGCTGGAACGGCACCTTGCCCGCCTGCCACACCATCAGGGTGGTGATGTCGCCAAAGGGGCTGAAGGCGCCGCCCGCATTGGCCGCCACGACGATGTTGATGCAGGCCAGGTTGATGAAGCGGCGCTCCCCGTTGGCCACGTTGAGCACCACTGAACACATCAGCAGCGCCGTGGTGAGGTTGTCCACCACGGGGGAGATGAAAAAGGCGAGAAAACCGGTGAGCCAGAAGAGCGTACGCAGGCTGAAGCCCGCTTGCACCAGGCGTACCCGCAGCACGGCGAACAGCAGTCTGTCCTCCATGGCGTTCACATAGGTCATGGCCACCAGCAAGAAGAGCATCAGCTCGGCATACTCCAGCAGGTTGTGGCGAAAACCAGCCTGAACCAGCTCGCTGTGCCCCTGCCCCGTATAGACCAGGCCGATGGCTATCCAGATGATGCCGGCGGCCACCAGCACCGGCTTGGACTTGCGCAGCTTCAGGTACTCCTCGGCCATCACCAGGGCATAAGCCAGGGCGAAGATGGCGAGGGCGAAGAGCCCGACCCCGCTGTGGGTCAGATCGAGGGGGCCGTTGCCCGCAGCGGCGGGGGCACTGAGCAGGGCCGCCCCGGGCACGAGGCGAAGGAGTCCAGACATGGCGGCATCTCCTGGCAGGCGTCTGGCATTGAGGCTAGCAGCCCAAAGGGAAGCCGCCCTCCTTGTCATCCTGATGAGCGGCCCGCCGCGGGCACTCAGGCAAACATGAGCGAGGCCCGTTGCCAGGCCCCGTCATCAGGAGGTCTTCTTGCCAAAACCCGATTGCTTGAGGGTGTAGCCTGCGCTGTTTTGCCAGGCATCCAGCCCGCTTCGGTTGTTGCCCGCCACCAGGCTCGCGGCCAGGCTCGGGCTGTTGAACAGCTGATCAGCGGTAAAGATGAAGCCCCCTTCGGGGTGGGGAACGAGCACCCCCTTGCCCAGCAGCTCCTGGCGCAGCTCGATCACCGCCTCGCGCAGGGAGGCCGCATCCTCGCCGTTGGCGGTGGAGCCCGCCTGGACCATGAAACCGGGGTTCTGCCGCTTGCCCACCGGATAACCATGGGCCTCTGCCCCCTTGCCGTTGAAGTGGTAGAGCTCGCGCTCCCCCGGCTTGTTGTCGGAGAGGGCCTTTTGCAGGGTCATCAGCTCGTTGTAGATATCGATGGGGACCACGGCAGCCTGCTTGACGCCCTTGCTGTCGACGATAAAACTGACTTGCTTGTGTAACATCCTTGCTCATCCTGTGACCCATGGAAGGCCCTATTCTAACCACCTCAGGCGAGCGGGATCCAGCGAGGATCCCCATCCCTTTTGCAGGCGCGATCACTAACTGGCATAGTGACGGACATTGTGAAAGCCATTGACCATCAAACGGTTATACCATGCTTAGCCTGCGCAACCTCAGTAAACGCTTCGCCAACGGCGGCGAGACGCTCCCCCTGTTTGAGGGGCTGGATCTCGCCCTCACCCCGGGGGAAACCTGCCTGCTGCTGGGGCAAAGCGGCTGTGGCAAGTCCACCCTGCTCAACCTCATCGCCGGTCTCATCGCCCCGGACGAGGGGGAGATCTGGCTGGAAGAGACCCGCCTCGACACCCTGCCGACAGACGAGCGTGCCCGGCTTCGCGGGCGCCATTTCGGCATCGTCTATCAGGATTTCAACCTGCTGCCGACCCTGACCGTGGCCGAGAACCTCGCCCTGCCCCTTCAGATAAACAACCTGCCCCAGGACGATGGGCGCCTCGATGCCCTGCTCACGCGCCTTGGCATGAGCCACAAACGCCACGCCTGGCCGGAGCAGCTCTCCGGCGGCCAGCGCCAGCGGGTGGCGCTGGCCCGTGCCCTCATTCATCAGCCTCGTTGGCTGCTCGCCGACGAACCCACCGGGAGTCTCGACGAGCACAACGCCGAGCAGGTGATGGCCCTGATGATGAGCGCGGTGCGCGATACCGGCGCCGGTCTCTTGCTGGTGAGCCACAACCCGGGCTATGGCGACCTGGCGGATCGGGTGCTGCGCCTTGAAGGGGGACAGCTGGTCGAGCTCAAGGGGCGCCGCCATGGCTGACGTCTGCCGGGGGGCCTGCTGATGTTGCCGCTCAAGGCACTGCTGCGCCTCTATCGCGCTCACCCCTGGCTGCTCTTGATGAGCCTGGCCGGGCTCACCCTCGGGGTCACCCTGGTGGTGGCCATCGAGCTCTTGAACCACAGCGCCCGCACCAACTTCGTCGCCGCCCGCAGCCAGCTCGCCGGGGAGGCCAACTACCGCCTGGCCCCCCAGGGTGACCTGGATGAACAAGTCTACGTGAGGCTGGTGCGAAGCCAGCCGAACCTTGACGCCATGCCAGAGCTTCACGCCTGGCTCAAGGACGAGCAGGGGCGCAGCTTCCAGTTGCTGGGGATGGATCTCTTCAACCCCGGCCCCCTGCGCCGCCTCTTTGGCGATGCGCCAGACAGCCAACCCGATGTCTCGTTGAATCGCGCCGACAGCGTCTGGCTGGCCGCCCCCGAGGCGAGGCGCCTTGACTGGCAACCGGGCCAGTCGCGAACCTTTGTGCTGGGGGATGAGGGGCAACGCCCCCTGACCCTTACCCTGGCCGGCACCTTCGAGCCCGGCGCCGTCCCCATGGAGCGGCTGCTGGTGACCGACATCGGCCTCGCCCAGCCCCTGCTTGGCAAGGCTGGCAGACTGGATCGCATCGTCTTCAAACTCAGTGAGCAAGAGGCCAATACCTTGCAAAGAGCCTTGCAGGCGGCCCTGCAATCCTATGCCCCCCATCAGCCCCTCTGGCTTGAGCCCATCAGCCCAGCGCTCGATGCCAGCCAGCTCGGGGATGCGCTGGCCCTGAACCTTACCGCCCTCTCCCTGCTCGCCATGGCGGTGGGATTGTTCTTGGTGTTCAACGCCCAGCGCTTCGTGCAGAGCGTGCGCCGCCCCCTGCTCGCCCAGCTCATCATCCTCGGGATGCCGCCGCGCCGGGTGCTTGGCTGGCTCATGCTGGAGCTTGTGATCCTCGCCACCCTCGGCACTCTGCTCGGGCTGCTACTGGGGATCCTCTTGGCCCTCTCCCTGATGGGGCAGCTCACCCAGGCGCTGGCCGATCTCTATGGCCCCAACCCCATCGATCTGCTGCGCCTCTCCCCCGCGAGCCTTGGCAAGGCGCTGGTCATTGGCCTGCTGGGCACGCTCGCCGCCAACCTGCCCGGCTGGTGGCAACTGCTGCGCCAATCCCCCCTTGCGCTGCGAGAGGGCAACAGTCGCCCACCGGCTCACCCCTGGCAACGCCGGGGGCTTGCCATCGCCATTCTGCTGCTGTGCGCCCTGTGTCTGTGGCGGCCAGAAACCGGCCTTGGCGGCGCCCTCTTCGTGGCCGGAGGCTGGCTGCTCGCCATGGCCCTCCTGCTGCCCGATGCCCTTCGCTCCTTGCTGGGGCGGCTGCGTGCACGCGGCCCCCTCACCGCCCGGCTCGGGGTGGCCGAAACCCTCTATCACCTGGATCGCACCGCCATCGCGGTGATGGCGCTGCAACTGGCCATCGCCGCAGCCATCGGCATCGGGGTCATGGTGTCGAGCTTTCGCTCGAGCGTGGAGATCTGGCTCGGCCAGCGCCTGGCCGCCGATCTCTACGTCACCGCTCCCAAGGGGGTGGCGGGCAGCAGGGGCGCCCTCGGCGAGCAGACCCTCAACACCATCCTCGCCTCGCCGGACGTGCGCGCCGCCTCCCGCCGTTCGGTGCACCCCGCCCGCTGGCAGGGGCAGCCCATCGAGTGGGCGCAGATGGACTTTATCCCCGAGCTCAAAGCCGCCTATCCCTTGCTCGCCGGGCGCTGGCCCGCCGCTCCCGACGAGGTGCTGGCGAGCGAACCGCTGACGGTACGCCTCGGGGTCAGGGTGGGCCAGCGCCTCGAGGTAACCAGCGAGGGGGGGCCGAGGGCTTTCACCGTCACCGGCGTCTATCAGGATTACGGCAGCGACAAGGGGCAGATACTGCATGCCTTCGAAGGGGGCAAGGTGCAATCCCTTGCCCTCTTCAGCCCGGACCCCGAGCACCTTGGTGACAGGCTCAGGAGCCAGTTTGGCGAGCAGGTGAACCTGTTGCCCGCCCCCGCCATCCACGCCGCCGCCCTCAGGGTGTTCGATCAGACCTTCGTGGTGACCGAACTATTGAAGTTGCTGATCCTGGGGATCGCCTTCGTCGGCATCGGCTCGGCCTTTATGGTGCT
The DNA here is from genome assembly GCF_040908005.1 of Aeromonas sp. s1(2024). NCBI lineage: Bacteria > Pseudomonadati > Pseudomonadota > Gammaproteobacteria > Aeromonadales > Aeromonadaceae > Aeromonas > Aeromonas sp. s1(2024). The sequence goes on from NZ_JBFOCW010000038.1 coordinate 26,590, forward strand.
GGGGCTGGCCCGGCGCGGCGAGTTGCAGACCCTGCAAAGCCTTGGCCTGAGCCCGCGCCACTGCCGCCGGCTGCTGGTGTGGCAAGGGGCAGGCCTCGGGCTGCTCACCGCATTGTTGGCCCTGCCGGTGGGCTATGGCCTTGCCTGGGTGCTGATTGAGGTGGTCAACCCCCGCGCCTTTGGCTGGCGGCTGGCCTTCGAGGCCGCCCCCCTGCACGCCGTCACGGCGCTCCTGCTCGCCCCCGTCTGTGGCGCGCTCGCCTCCTGGTATGCCGCAAGGAGAGTGGTATGAAAGATTGGTTGGCGCACTGGCTCAGCCATGGCTTGACGTTCCCATTGACCAGATCTCTATCACCGCCCCTGATTCAGCGCAGAGAAGCGCACAGAGCTGCCGCGAACCATCCCCTCTCCCTTCGGGAGAGGGCCAGGGTGAGGGGAATCTTGTCCTCTTGGCTTGCAGCCCTCTTGATCCCGCTTGTTGCCATAAGCGGCCACGCGCAGGCCAGCGATCTGGGGAGCATCCTGGGTGACGGCAACGATCACTTCAAAAAGGCCCTGCCGGGTCAGTCCATCAACCTGCCCGCCGATCACGGTGCCCACCCCGACTACCGCTCCGAATGGTGGTATCTCACCGGCAACCTGAAAGACGAGCAGGGACGCGGCTACGGCATGCAATGGACCCTGTTTCGCCAAGGCATTGAACAGGAGATCACCTCGGAGAACCCCTGGCTCACCCCTCAACTCTGGTTGGCCCAGTTTGCCATCACGGATGTGAGCAAAGGCAGCCACCAGCAGGACGAGCGCACCAGCCGCCAGGGGCCAGGGCTCGCCGGTGCCAGCGGCGGTGAGTATTGGCTGAAAGAGTGGGTGCTTACCTCTCAAGGGGAATCGCTCTTTCCCGCCACCCTCAAGGTGCGGAGCAAGGCGGGGGATCTTGATGTGAAGGTGAGCGCCGCCAAGCCCGCGGTACTGCAAGGTAAAGCGGGTTTCAGCGAGAAGAGCCCGGGCAACGCCTCCTTCTACTACTCCTACCCGCGCCTGACCATCAGCGGCACCCTGATCTTGGATGGGGAGACCCGTAACGTCAGCGGTGAGGGCTGGTTTGATCACGAGTGGAGCAGCTCGGTATTGGCCCAGTGGCAATCGGGCTGGGACTGGTTTTCGCTGCAGTTTGAAGATGGCCGCGAGTTGATGCTGTTTCGCCTGCGCACCAAATCGGGACGCTCTGAGCCGGAGAACCGCTACGGCATCCTGATTGAACGAGACGGCAGCAGCCGGGTGCTGAATCCTGCGCAGATCCGCCTCACCCCCGGCAAGACCTGGCGCGGCCCCAAGGGGCAAGCCTACCCCATCGAGTGGCAGCTGGCAGCCGGCGATATGAGGCTCACCATCCAGGCGCGCCTGCCCGATCAGGCCATGACGGGACGCTTTGACTACTGGGAGGGGGCGGTATCCGTCTCGGGGGATGCAAAAGGCGTCGGTTATCTGGAGATGACGGGCTACTGAGTCTTACCCCGTTCGCCATCGCGGATGAGCAGGTTCGACTCATGGATGTCAGCATCGGTGCGCGTTTGGCGATGCTGTTGGCCGCCTTCTCGCTGTCACAGGCGGACAGGGCGGCGGTGCAGGCGATGGCCAGCATGGCTTAGTGGTGCATTCAATCGCCGCTGAATTTACTGGAGGAAGGGTTCGCCGGTCGACGCAAGATCTGTAACCAGCTGTTACAAGGCATTGATGAGCAAGAGATAACACATGACTTGGTTGGCCGGGCGGTGTGGCAATGAAGAGAAGCCATCTCCCCTCCCCCCGTTTCTCTTGACCTTTCCCTGTAAAAATCTGACCACCATCAAGATTTCATTCAAATCCCACGGAACGGCTGTGTTTTTACTCAACAGGAGCGGTCGGCCTTTGATAGGCTACTACTCATCCGGCCCTTATAGCCCCAGAGGCATCCAGAGAGTGGCAATGTTCAATCCTATTTTATTCAGCTTGAAGGCAGCACAACGGAAGCTGAAATCCGTGCGGTAGGGAAGGTGCGAATAAGTCATATGGCACGAGAGCATTTACTGGTAACCCATTGATATTAAATGACTAAAATTTTCATTTTTTGTTCGTGGGATACTTGTTCGCACTTTCCCTAATAAGTTACCTTAGTAACCCTATTGAAAACGGCAGGATATTTATCCTGCCGTTTTTATTTTTCTATCTCGCCGCCTGATCCACCAGATAGAGGATGCTGTGATAGGGAATGCCAGCGTGCTGGCTGAGCCCCATTTCACAGGTGCGGCTATTGCTGAATCCCTGACGGCAATCCCTGGGCACTTGAGCTGCCAGGCTGGCAAGTGCCGCGGCGTTGAGCTCCGGGGTCATCAACCCCTTGTCACCGGCAAAGCCGCAGCACTGGATATGCTCTGGCACGATCACCTCGCGGGCACAGGCGCGGGCCACCGCCAGCATCTTATCGCCGAGCCCCATGCGCCGGCTGCTGCAGGTGATATGAAGCATCACGGTCTCATCGATGGGGGTCAGCTCAAGGTGGGGCAGCAGATGTTCCAGCACAAAGGCGGAGGGCTCGAACACCCGAAGACCCTTGCCGAACGCCCCCGAGAGCAGTCGCTGCACGCAGGGGCTGGTATCGAGCAGCACGGGCCAGCGCCCCTGTTCGCTTGCCTGCCACAATGCATCGGCCAGCTCACTGCGCTTGGCTTCCGCTACCTCGCTCATCCCCTTGCTGTCATAGGGCATGCCGCAGCAGAGCCCCTCGATACCTTGCGGCACTATGACCCGGCAGCCCGCTTTATTGAGCAAGGATTGCACCACGTCCGGCAGTGACGGGGCCTCCTCCTGCTGGCCGAATACCCGGCTGGCACACGACGGCAGATAGACCACAGCGCGCTCGCTGGATCCGTCATGGCTCCCCTCCCCTTGCAGCCATTGGTAGCGGCTCGGCCCCGGCAGGGTGGGCAACCAGGCGGGGGTGCGCTGGCCGCTGAGCTTGCGCACGCCCCCCACCAATCCTGCCAGCGCCTTGTCTCCCAGCAGCTTGCCGGCAATGGCTTTGAGGCCGAGAGACCCACGGGCCGCGCGGGTAACGCCGGCGAAGTGATCGGCGCTCCAGCGGGCGATGGGCACAAAGCGCTGGTACTTTTCGCTACGCAGCTTCTTGATCAGGCTGCCAGTGTTGATGCCCACCGGGCAGCGATCGGCGCACAGCCCGGTGGCGGCGCAGGTATCGATGCCCTGATAGTCAAATAGCTGGGCCAGCTGGTTGGAGGGCTCATCGGCACGATTGCGGCGGGCCAGTTCGCGGTAAAGCACGATGCGCTGGCGCGGCGACAGCGACAGGGTGCGCGAGGGGCAGACCGCCTCGCAAAAGCCGCACTCGATGCACGGATCCACGATGGCATCGCTCGCCGGCATGGGCTTGAGGTGGGCCAGGTGGGCCTTGGGGTCATCGTTGATGATGACGCCAGGATTGAGCAGGCCGTCCGGGTCCAGCAGCGCCTTGATGCGCCGCATCAGCGCCATCCCCTCCGACCCCCATTCCAGCTCCACATAGGGGGCCATGTTGCGGCCGGTGCCGTGCTCGGCCTTGAGCGACCCGCCAAAGCGCACGGCGACGAGCTCCGCCACCGCATCCATAAAGGCGCCGTAGCGGGCCACCTGGGCCGGATCGTCAAAGCCCTGGGTAAAGACGAAGTGCAGGTTCCCCTCCAGCGCGTGGCCGAAGATGATCGCTTCACCGTATTCGAAGCGATCGAACAGGGCTTGCAGCCCCGCCACCCCTTCGGCCAAGCGCTCGATGGGAAAGGCGACATCTTCAATGATGACGGTGGTGCCTGTGGTACGCACCGCCCCCACCGCCGGGAAGAGCCCCTTGCGAATGGCCCAGAGGTCGGCGCTGTCGATAGTAAAAGGCACAGAGGCGACCTGGACGAACTCGGCGGCCATGGCCGTCACCTGCTCGCAGCGAGCCACCAGCGCCTCTTTCGATTCCCCATGCACCTCCACAAGCAGGGCGCAGGCAGCCAGATCCAGCGTCTTGATAAAGTCCGGCAGACCGGGCTTGCCCGCCACCGAGCGCAGGGAGCGCCCATCCATCAGCTCCACCGCCGCCACCGGCGCACTTTTCAGGCGCGAGGTGGCCAGACAGGCCTGCTCGGCGTCCCGAAACACCAGCAGGGCCGAGGCCTTGTGGGGGTATTCGGGCACGGTGTCGAGCACCACCTCGGCGATAAAGCCGAGGGTCCCCTCCGAGCCAATCATCAGGTGGGTGAGGATATCGACAGGGTCCTCATGGTCGAGCAGGGCGTTGATGGCGTAGCCGGTGGTGTTCTTGAGCCGGTACTTGTGGCGGATCTTGGCGGCAAGTTCGGCATTCGCCAGCACTTCGGCACGCAGGGCGGCAAGCCCCGTGAGCAGCTCCGGGCGCCTGGCCGCCAAGGCGGCGCGGCTCTGGGGATCGCCGCTCTCCAGCACGGTGCCATCGGCCAGCAGCAACGTCATGGCGTGCAAGGTGTGATAGCTGTTGTGGGCGGTGCCACAGCACATGCCGCTCGCGTTGTTGGCGGCGATGCCACCCAGCTTGCAGGCGTTGATGGAGGCGGGATCCGGCCCAATCTTGCGCCCCAGGGGTGCCAGATAGCGGTTGGCATCGGCGCCGATCACCCCGGGTTGCAGGGCGATGCGCGCCCCCTCGTCCAGAATGCGGTGGCCGCGCCAGCTGTCGGTCAGGGTGATGAGCACCGAATCACTCAGGGCCTGGCCCGAGAGGCTGGTGCCGGCGGCGCGAAAGGTGCACGGCAGGCCCAATTCGCGGCACACTCCGAGCACGAAGCGCACCTCCTCGAGGGAGTCGAGGCGCACGATGCGCTCAGGCACCAGGCGGTAGAAGCTCGCGTCCGTGCCGTGGGCCAATCGCAAGTCCGGGTCGCTCACCAGCCGCTCCGGCGGGATGCGCGAGAGCACGGCGGCGTCAAATTCATTCCAGCGCATCAGCAATCCTCCACCAGCACCACCAAGAGGCGGCTCGGGCCGTGGGCGCCGTAGGCCAGGGTCTGCTGGATGTCGGCGGTCTTGGAGGGGCCGGAGACCAGCAACAGATTGGTGGGCATGGCCTGCTGCCAGCGCCCGGCCGCCACCAGCCCCGCCAGGTTGTCGGTTATGGTGGAAGCCGCCAGCAGGGCGATATGGCAGGGGGGCACCAGGGACAAGGTGCGCGGCTCGCCGCCATCGGGCAGCAATACGAGCGTCCCGGTATCGGCGATGGCGCCCGCGCAGTGGGTAATACCCGCCTGACAGACGTCGAACAGATCGTCCTTCCAGCTCGCGAACTTGCCTGCGGGGGTCAGCACAGATCGCCCGGCGCAGGCGGCCGCGACCGCCTCCTGCCAGCGGCCGCCCTGGCCACAGGCCAGACTCGTCACGCCCTCTTCATCCAGCCAGGCGGCCAGATCCCGGGCAAGGGTTGCTTCCTTGACGGTCAGGATCTCGGCGTGGCTGGCGCTGATCCCGGCAACAAAGCGCTCGCGCCGCGCCTGTTCATCCTCTCCGCGCCAGGGCTGCCAGCCATGGGGGGCATGTGCCATGGGGGTGGCGGCGCCGCGCAGGCGGCTTAATATGGCCTCTTTGCTCGACATCTCAGGACTCCTTCTTCTTCTGGCGCAGCAGGGCGTGCAGGCTCTGGGGGGCGGGTTTGGGGGCTTCGCGGCACTGGGTCCAGGGGCCCAGGTGTTTGGGCATCAGCCCCCGCAGGCGACCGGCCACCCCGGTTGCGGCGTGATAGAGGCGCGGGTGGGTGGCGGCAAAGGCAAAGCCCTGCATGGCGAGGGTCTCGAGCCGGCTCCTGGCCGCCCCCTGCCCCGCCAGCGGTTCGTGGCCGGGCTGTGCGTCGTGCTTGGCCTCCCGACGCAGGCGCTGCAACATATCGGGAATGGGGATGCGCACCGGGCACACCTCGCCGCAGGCACCGCACAGGCTCGATGCCGTCACCAGATCGCTCGTGCTCTCCAGCCCCAGCAGATGGGGGGAGATGATTTTGCCGATGGGCCCCGGGTAGATGGTGCCATAGGCGTGGCCGCCGATGCGGGTGTAGACCGGGCAGTGGTTCATGCAGGCGCCGCAGCGGATGCACTGCAAGGTCTTGCGCAGCTCCTCGTCCCGGTAAGCCTGGCTGCGGCCGTTGTCGAGCAGCACCAGGTGCACCTCGTCCGGGCCGTCCAGCTCCCCTGCCCGGCGCGGGCCGCTGATGACGTTGAAGTAGGTGGTGATGGCCTGACCGGTGGCCGAGCGGGTCAGGGCGCTGTAAAGGGGCGGCACGTCGGATAGGCACTCCACCACCTTCTCGATGCCGGTGATGGCCACGTGCACTTTCGGCACCGTGGTGCACATGCGCCCGTTGCCCTCGTTTTCCACCAGACAGAGGCTGCCGGTCTCCGCCACCGCGAAGTTGACGCCGGAGAGCCCCATGCCGGCGCGGCGAAACTCTTCGCGCAGGGCTCGCCGCCCGGTCTGGATCAGGGCGTCCACGTCCGTGGTGGGGGTGAAGCCTTCCAGGTTGCTTGCGAAGGTGTCGCTCACCTCCTGCTTGTTCTTGTGGATGGCGGGCATGATGATGTGGGACGGGGTGTCGCCGTCGAGCTGGACGATAAACTCCCCCATGTCGCTCTCAAGGCAGCGGATGCCGTGGCGCGCCATCTCGTGGTTGAACCCCACCTCCTCGCTCACCATGGACTTGCCTTTGACGATGGAGCTCACCCCGTGCTGCTGGGCGATGCGAAGGATGATGGCGTTGGCCTCGGCCGGCGTCTGGGCCCAGTGCACCCGGATGCCGTTGCGCTCGCAGTTGGCTTCGAGCTGCTCCAGCAGGTCCGGCAGACGCGAGAGACAGCGCTGGCGGATTTGCTCCGCCGCATCGCGCACCGCCGCTTCTTCGGCGGGGTCGGCGAAGGCATCGCGGCGCTTGGCGCGCAGGTAATCCATGGCGCCGCGAAAATTCTGGCGCAGCACCGGGTCGGCCAGGGCCGCCTCGGCCTGGGGATGGAAGCGGCGCGGCGAATACTTGGCGTGGTCAGACATGGGGCTGGGCCTCTTTGGTATGAGCCAAATCGCTAACAGCGGCGCCGTTATGAGCTATTTCGTCACTCTCGGGGCGGCTGTGGGCGAGCAGGAAGCTCGCCAGGTGGGTGGCAGGCAAGATCCTGCCCTGATAGGCCAGGGATCCCTTGATGTTCAAGAGGCACCCCCAGTCGGCGCTCACCAGGGTGTCGGCGCCGGTGGCCAGCAGGTGGCGGGTCTTGTCCTCCACCATGGCCTGGCTGATGTGGGGGTGGCGCACCGAGAAGGTGCCGCCAAAGCCGCAGCACTCGCTCTCGTAGGCCTGTTCATGCAAGGTGACGCCATCGAGCTGCCCCAGCAGGCTGCGGGCCGTGGTGTGTACCTGCATCTCGCGCCGGGCCGAGCAGGAGGTGTGCATGACGATGCTCGCCTCCCCTACCCCGTGCCAGCGCACCCGGCAGACCCGGGCCAGAAACTCGGTGAGCTCGAACACCCGATCGCAAAAATCGGCCACCTCGGGGCTCTCGGGGAAGAGGCGGCGGTAGTGGTGGTGCATCATGCCGCCGCAGGAGCCCGACAGCACCACCACCGGCCAGGGCTCGGGGAAGAGCGCCATCTGGCTTTGCGCCACCTTGCGCGCCTCCTCCTCGTGACCCGAGGTGTAGGCTGGCTGCCCGCAGCAGGTCTGTTTCTCGACAAAGTGCACCCTTATCCCTTCCCGCTCGATCAGGGCGATGGCATCGAGCCCCGCCACCGGGTCGAACAGGTCCACCAGACAGGTGGCGTAGAGATAGACATCGGCCGGCTTGGCCGGGTAGACCCGCATTACCTTCATCACTTGCTCTCCTTACTTGAGCTGCAGCAGTGCGTCCGAGATGTGGAAGCTGTACATGAGCGCCAGCCCGATAAGGCCGGTGACCAGCAGGTAGTAGAGGGTCGGCAGCGCCGTCTTGCGCAGCGTCGCCCCCTCACGGCCGAGCAGCCCCACGGTGGCCGAGGCCGCCACCACGTTGTGAATGGCAATCATGTTGCCCGCAGCGGCGCCGACGGCCTGCAGGGCCAGCATGGCGGCGGTGGAGACCCCCAGGGTCTGGGCCACCTCGAACTGGAACTGGCTGAACATCATGTTCGATACCGTGTTGGAGCCGGCGATAAAGGCCCCCAGCGCGCCGATGGTGGCGCTGAGGGCCGGGAAGAACTCCCCCACCAGCCCGGCGGCAAAGTTGGCGGTGGTCACCGGCATGCTGGCGAGATCCGCCCCGTTGACGCCGGAGTTGATGAAGATACGCACCATGGGCACGGTGAAAATCAGCACGAAGCCGGCGCCGATCAGGGTGCGGCTGGACTCCCCCAGTGCCCGCCCGAAGGGGGCGAGGGAGCGCGATTGCAGCCAGGTGGCGAGCAGGGCGCAGAGCACCAGCAGGCCCCCCGGCAGGTAGAGCGGCTCAATGGAGGCGCTGACCCCCTTCTCCCCCAAGAGGTCTGTGAAGGCGAGGCTCACCGACAGGAGGCTCGCCTTGAACTCCGGGCTCACCCGGCTCGCCACCAGCAGGAGCGCCAGCGCCACATAGGGAAACCAGGCCAGCATGAGCGACATGGGGCGGCCGGCGGTCTCTTTGAGATCGAGCTTGAGGGAGCCCAGCCACTCGGCGGGCCACTCGTTCTCGGGGGCGAAATCCCAGGAGTTCTTGGGCACCAGAAAACCGGCTCGCGCCGCCGTCACCACCAGGGCCAGCCCCACCAGGCCGCCGATGAGGGACGGGAACTCGGGGCCGAGCAGCATGCCGGTGAGGGCATAGGGGACGGTGAAGGCGAGCCCGGCGAAAATCGCAAACGGCAGGATGGAGAGCCCCTCGGTCCAGCTGCGGTTGCGGCCGAAGAAGCGGGTCAGCATCATCACCATCAGCACTGGCATCAGGGTGCCGACGATGGCGTGAATGAGGGCCACGTTGGTGGTCACCTGTTGCAGGTAGATGTCCCAGCTGCTGCCACCGGCGCTCAGGGTCTGGCCGATGGCCTGGTTATCCAGCCCCTTGTTGATACCCACCAGGATGGGGGTGCCCACCGCGCCGAACGACACCGGGGTGGACTGGATCATCATGCCGAGCAGCACGGCGGCGAGCGCCGGAAAGCCGATGGCTACCAGCAGCGGCGCGGCGATGGCGGCCGGGGTGCCAAAACCCGAGGCCCCTTCGATAAAGGCGCCGAAGCACCAGGCGATGATGATGGCCTGGATGCGCCTGTCCGGCGAGATGTTGGTAAAACCACCGCGAATGGCGGTGATGGCGCCGGTGTGTTTGAGGGTGTTGAGCATCAGGATGGCGCCGAACACGATCCAGAGCACGGTCACCGTGATCACCAGCCCCTGCAGGGTGGAGGCGAAGACCCGGGTCGGGCTCATCTGCCAGCCCCAGAGGGCGATGAACACGGTCAACAGGAAGGCGACGGGCATGGCGCGCTTGGCGGGCCAGTTGAGGCCGACCAGCAGCACGGCGGCCACCAGGATCGGCGAGAAGGCCACCAGGGCCAGCAGGGTGTCTGTCATCATTGCGTCCTTGTCCAGAGGGGTGCAGAGGCGCACCTTGTTGTTGTTTTGTTAAGCGGACGTGACCTTACCCTGTTCCTTTTTCGCGATATATGGAAATAATGAACAACATTCGTTCCAAAAGTTGATCAATATGGCCAGTACCGACGACCTCATCCTCTTCGCCCAGGTGGTGGAGGCCGGATCCTTCAGCAAGGTAGCTGAACAAAATTCCCTGACAAATTCAGTGGTTAGCAAGCGGATCGGGCGTCTTGAGGAGGAGCTCGGGGTCCAGCTCCTCTATCGCACCACCCGCCGGCTCACCCTGAGCGAGGCGGGCAAGGCGCTCTATCAAGGTGCCAAAAATGTGAAGGCCGCCGCACTGGACGCCTTCGACGCGGTGGCGGGATTTGGTGAAAAGGTGAGCGGTCATGTGCGGATGTCGGTGCCCACCATCTCCGGCGAGCTCTTGCTCGCCGATGCGGTGGCCGATTTTTGCCAGCAGCACCCGGGGCTCACGGTGGAGATGTCGCTGGACAACCGCTTCGTCAACCTGGTGGAAGAGGGGTTCGATCTGGTCATTCGCACCGGCTATCTGGATGACTCGAGCCTGATTGCCCGCCACATTCTCGACTCCCAGTGGGTCATCTGCGCCGCCCCCGCCTATGTGCGCCGCTTCGGGGCGCCGCGGGTGCCGTCAGACTTGCTCACCCACAACTGCCTGCGCTACGCCTACCAGAGCACAGGGGCCTCGGAGTGGGCCTTCAAGGGGGAAGAGGGCAACTATCTGGTGTCGGTGTCGGGGAGCTTTTCAACCGACAACGCTGGTGCCCTGCGCAAGGCGGCGCTGGGGGGGCGCGGCATTGTCTATGTGCCACGCTGTCTGGTCTATCACGATCTGATGAACGGCGAGCTGGTGGACTTGTTTCCCGACCGGGTGGGCAAGAAGCTCGGCATCTACGCCGTCTACCCCTTCACCCGCCAGCCGCCGCGCAAGATAAGGCTGCTCATCGAACACATCCGCCAGCGCTATCTGGAGATTGGCCACTACTTCATCTGAGGCCCTTGTCGGGCTTCAAAGGGCGGACGACGCCGCCTGACGGGAGAGAAACGCCAGGGACTGGCGGTTGAAGTGATCCGGCTGCTCCACGTTGCAGACGTGGCCGCACTTTTCGATGATTTCGAGGCGGCTGTAAGGGTCGCGGGCCACCTGCTCGCGCACCGGGGCGAGGAACATGTGATCCTCCTCCCCCATCACGTAGAGGGTGGGAATGGGCAGGGCCCGCTCGCGAAAGTAGCGCATCAGGGGGTTCACCTCGGTGGCGAGACGGAACCAGCGCTTGAACTCCTTCTGGCACAGCTTTCTGGCCTCGCGCACGAAGAGGTTGCGGGACTCCTGATGGTGCTGGCGCGGCATGATGATGAAGGCGAACAGGCGGTAGAGCCACATGTAGGGCAGGAAGTGCTGGCCGAGGCGACCAAGCTGCACCAGCACCCGGGAGCGGATGTCGAGACGCAGGATGGCGCCGCCGAGCACCATGCTCTTGACCCGCTCGGGGCGAAGCTCCGCCAGGTGGCGGATGAGGATGGTGCCAAGAGAGATGCCGACAAAATGGGCGTGGGGGATGCGCAGGTGATCCAGCAGGCGCAGGATATCCTCGGTCACGGCCCGAAAGCTGTAGTGCCCCTTTACCACCTGCTGCAGCTGGTTGGACTGGCCGTGACCGCGAAGGTCCAGCAGCAGCACGTTGAAGTGCTCCCGGTAGGCCCGCAACTGCTTGAACCAGATGGAGGAGCTGCCGCCCGCACCGTGCACGAACACCACCCAATCCCGATCGGGACCCAGTTCAAAGGTCTTGTGGTACAACATCTCATGGGCTCCCGGGGTGATGGGGGGTATACTCGGCGCGCATATTAACAGAAGGCTCACCCCGGTGAACATGCTTCCACCATGATCGGACCAGCCTGGAGTCCCCATGACCCTCGTTCAATTGCGTGAATTTTTGCTCAGCCAGCCCGGCGCCACCGAGGACACCCCCTTCGGCCCGGAGATCCTGGTCTACCGCATCGCCGGCAAGATGTTTGCCCTGGTGGACTGGCAGGCGGAGCCCCTCTCCATCAACCTGAAGTGCGAACCCGAGCTCGCCCTGCTGCTGCGGGAGATCCACCCCGAGGTGAAACCGGGCTGGCACATGAACAAGCAGCACTGGAACACGGTGACCCTGAGTGAAGGCCTGTCTGACGATCTCTGGCAGGGCTGGATAGTCCACTCCTATGAGCGGGTGGTGGCGGGTCTGCCCAGGGCGAAGCGGCCCCAGGCCCCCCGCGCGACCATCAGGGAGGGTTGATCCATGCCGTCTCTTTCTTCTCCTCGCATCGTCCCCCTCGAGGAGGCGCACATACCAAGGCTTTTGGATCTGTTCGAGCAGTCGGTACGCCGCCTGGGGCCTGCACACTATAGCCCGGAGCAGGTGGAGCAGTGGGCCAGGGGCGCCCATCACCCGGGGCTTGCCAGCCAGTTGCGCGAGCACCATGGCTGGGTCATCGAGCAAGACGATGTGCCCCTTGGCTTTGCCACCCTGAGCGATGACGGTCATCTCAGCCTGCTCTACGTGAGCGCGGATCATCCGCGCCAGGGGCTCGGCACCCTGCTGCTGGAGCGGGTGCTGGCAGCCGCCAGCCAGATGGGACTTGGCAGCCTCACCACGGAGGCGAGCGCCTTCAGCCTCGCTCTCTTCCTGCGTCACGGCTTCCTGCTGACCGGATTGGAGACGGTGGAGCGCGGCGGTGTCCAATTTATCCGCCATCGGCTCCACTGCCGCTTGCCATGACGGGTTCAGCCACTAAAATACGCACCATTTCCCCAAGACAATGAAGAAAGGGCAGCCATCATGGTGGTAGAGAGCGACGGTTACATTGCGCTGATCGAGTATCTGGTAGAGAGTCTGGGTCTGTTCGAGAGCCAGCAACAAGGCGGCGGCGCCCAGACCATCGAGGATCTGGTGAGCAGCCGGGTGGCCGACAACCTGATGGCCATCTGCGAGCAGAACCCCCAGCTCGACCCCAAGGTGCGCTTCCTGATCATGCAGGAGGCCGATGCCGTGGTCGCCGACCTGGAAGAGGTGCTCTCCGCCGTCTGGTTGTCCGCCCCCAGCGAAGCCCAGCAAGCCTTCCTCATCGAGTTCATCGACCTCATCAAGAACCTGTTCGACAGCACCATCAGCTGACCCCCCCCCTGCCGTGACGGCAAGGGGACGAGATGCAATGAGGCGAGGAGTGAGGCGGGACGCCCAATGAAAAGGGCCGCCTCATCGGGCAGCCCTGCTTGCTAGCATTGTCAATTCATCGCGCTTGTCAGAGTAATGAATTTCGGGGCAAAAAAATGTGTCTGGTCTTGGCAACCATCCGTGGTCGCTACCCTGTTGGTCAGCCAGGGTTCAGTTTAGTTCCCCACCTGACGCATTTTTTTCAATTATTTTTCATCACAATGACACGGGGGCCTGATGGCCCCCGTGGTATGCAATGACGCCTCAGCGATTCAGGCTGGGAGGCAGGCAGACGCCGATGCCCCCCAGGCCGCAATACCCCTCGGGATTCTTCTCCAGATATTGCTGGTGATAATCCTCGGCGTAATAGAAGGGGGCCAGCGGCAGGATGCGGGTGGTGATGGTGCGCCCGTCACCGCTCGCCGTCATGGCCTGCTGGTAGGCGGCCAGGCTCTGCTGGGCAATCGCCTCCTGGGTGTCGTCCCCGACGAAGATGACGGAGCGATACTGGGTGCCGATGTCGCCACCCTGGCGCATCCCCTGGGCCGGATCATGGTGTTCCCAGAACAGCTTCACGAGATCCCCATAGCTGATGACCTTGGGATCGAACACCACCTGCACCGTCTCGGCGTGGCCGGTCAGGCCGCTGCACACCTCCTTGTAGGTGGGATTGGGGGTCAGCCCCCCCTGATACCCGGCGGCGGTGGAATAGACCCCGGGCTGCTGCCAGAACAGACGCTCCACACCCCAGAAACAGCCCATGCCGAACCAGGCAAGCTCCATCCCCTCGGGCCAGGGCCCCTGGGTCGGGTGGCCGTTTACTGCGTGCACCTGGCCAATCTCCAGCGCTTCCCGCCGTCCCGGCAGCGCCTCTGCCGGTGAAATAATCTGCTCCATATGCCCTGTCCTTGTATAAAACCCCGCGCAATGCGGCTGACGAAAAGGAACACCGAAGATATCAGGTTATTAGCCCGGATCAACCAGGGAGCGGCCCCCGGGGCGACCCTCCCGCCCTCGCCTGCGTCTTCCCC
>NZ_JBFOCW010000039.1:0-50362 GCF_040908005.1 Aeromonas sp. s1(2024)
TAGATTGGCCCCTTGAAGATCCAGACACTTCGCCCCTCTTAACTTAAGAGGTAGTCTTGGAGCTATGTTCAGTACTAGTCACAACGAGAAGATGGTCGAAGTGTTAACAGGGGCCGAGCGCCGTCGACGCCGGACTCCACAAGAAAAGATCGCCATCGTGCAGCAGACCTTTGAGCCCGGGATGACCGTCTCTCATGTTGCTCGCTTGCACGACGTCAACGCAAACCAGCTTTTCAAATGGCGTAAGCAATTCCAAGAAGGGTCTCTCACGGCGATCACCGCCGGTGAGGATGTTGTTCCTGCTTCCGAGTTGGCTGCTGCCATCAAGCAGATCCGAGAGCTTCAGCGTCTGCTCGGGAAGAAGACCATGGAGAACGAGATCCTCAAAGAAGCCGTGGAGTATGGTCGAGCAAAAAAATGGATTGCGCATGCGCCCTTGTTGCCGGGGGACGACGATTAAGTGCTGTGAGCCAGGCTCTTAATGTATCGCGTGCGCAGCTATCCGTTCGTGTTCATCGAAAACCGGGTTGGCAAGATGGTCGTCATCATCGCCAGCGTGATGATGCAGCCTTACTTGGCCGTATCATGGAGGCGATGGCAGAGCTTCCCTCCTATGGCTATCGCCGGGTCTGGGCGCTGTTACGGCGTCAGTCTGAGGCAACAGAACAACCTGTGGTAAACGCTAAGCGGGTATATCGCGTCATGCGCGAACATGGCTTGCTGCTGGAAAGAAAACCAGCTGCACCATTGGCCCAGCAGGCACATAAGGGGCGTGTTGCCGTCAAGGAGAGCAATCGACGGTGGTGCTCAGATGGCTTCGAGTTTCGCTGCGATAACGGTGAAAAACTACGTGTCACGTTCGCCATGGATTGCTGCGATAGGGAAGCGTTGGACTGGGCGGCCAGTACTGGGGGTTACGATAGTGACACTGTGCAAGATGTCATGCTGAGGTCTGTCGAACATCGCTTTGGGGATTCGTTGCCGGCATCACCGGTGGAGTGGCTGACTGATAATGGCTCGGCGTATCGAGCCCATGAGACCCGCGCGTTTGCACGAGAAATCGGGTTGGAGCCCAGAACGACAGCAGTGAGAAGCCCACAGAGTAACGGTATAGCGGAGAGCTTCGTGAAGACGATGAAGCGAGACTATATCGAGATGATGCCAAAACCGGATAGCCGAACAGCGGTAGGCAATTTGGCTATCGCGTTTGAGCATTATAACGAGCACCACCCGCACAGCGCCTTGGGATACCGTTCACCACGGGAATTTCTGCGCAGTCGGGTATCACAACCCTAAGCGGGAAAAAGTGTCTGGACCTATGGGGTCAAATCCATCACGTTGAAGCAATAGGAAGAAGATGAAGGAGATTTCCGCATGAATGACTTGGTTATCAGGCTTCGCCGATTCAAGGACAGGAAGTCACTGGATAGAGTTGCCCCAAGGATGCTTGATAAGGCTGCTGCTACGGGCCTCCAAGAGGAGCTGAAGGTCATCGCAGCGATTGACCACCGGCAAGCAGAGATAGCTGCTGGAAGGCATTTTGATGCGGGGAAAGTCCCTATGACAGCTTGGGCATTGGTTGATTGAGTAGGAGAGAGTGATGGGACAGGTTATCGGTTATGCACGTGTGTCGTCTGTCGGTCAATCGTTGGATGTTCAACTGGATAAGCTGACAAAGGCCGGTTGTGAGCGTGTGTACCAAGAGAAGGTATCAGGGACCAGCACAGATGGCCGTGAGCAACTAGCCGAACTCCTGCGGTATGTCCGAGAGGGGGACGATGTGGTGATCACCAAGCTGGACCGTCTGGGCCGTTCTCTCGCTGACCTGCTGGACATTACGGAACAACTGGAAGCCAAGGGCGTGACCCTGCGTGTACTGGACCAGAACTTAGAGACGATGACAGCCCAAGGGAAGCTGATGTTCACCATGCTGGGTGCCTTTGCTGAGTTCGAGACGGCTCTACGCAAGGAGCGTCAGATGGAAGGTATCGCCAAAGCTAAGGCTGCGGGGAAGTACACAGGCAGGCCAAAGAGTATCGACGAGGATGCAATCAAGGCGACCCTGTTGGAAGGCGGTAAGTCCCTGCGGGAAATCGCTACGCTTCATGGAGTCAGCCGAGCGACGGTCCATCGCCTATCAACAAGGATGCGAGAGGATGGGGAGCTGAGTTGATCGAGTGTGTCTATCGGTTGAGCCTGGGACCATCGAAAGGAGCAATCACTGGGGCTGTCCCAACGTACATTAGAGAAAGCTGATTTACCCTGACCAATAGAAAGAGCTGATCGAGTGACCAACTTTGATCGAGTTTTTCAATCGACCCCCAAGGCTGTTCACCGCGACACCTTGGGGGGTTGTCGTTTGGGAGGACTCGACGATGACCCTGCGCCTGTCCCTCTGGACCTTTCTCATTGCCTCCCTTCTCCCTTCCATCCGTGTCCCTGCTGTCTTCAGGCTTTCTCTGTGGACCCGCGAGATCGTGCAGGGGTGATCGTGTGGGGTAACATGGGGGAATGCGTATGGTGATCAGAGAGAGCGTCTGAGGGGCTATCTGGAAGGGTCCAGAGGGGGAGCCTGGGGCCGAATCTGCGCTTGTTCGTCTGAATGCCCCTGTTTGTTGTCCGTGGGGCTGTCCCGAGGTCTGTACTCCCGACGATTATCCCGAAGACACCAATAAAACACCTTCTAGAGACCTCCAGAGCAGGGGCAATTGGAGCTCGTTACTTTTCCCTGACCATAGGGGGGGATACGAAAAGACCAATACTGAAAGACACCTTTAAGACACCCCAAATAACACCTCTCTTACCTTACTTACGTCAGGTATCTTCAGGATGGCCCATTGGCTGTCCTGTTGTCGCCTCTTACAGCCCTTCCCCTGATCATTCCTAGGACAACCAAGTGAGCCCATTTAGGCATCCTCCAGACAGATGACCAATGGGGATGAACATCGACGCACTAGCGTCTGTCAGACCTATCAACAGTAATGGGAATACTGGGATTAGCTTTTCCCTTGAGACCCATGGCTTTTTCACCCACATCAGTACCGCTATAATCCCGATCCAATCTGAACCATCCCCAAGACCATTGCCCAGACCTTGTGTTAGTGGGTTTGGGTTTCCTTTGCCAGACGAGGCACAAAGTGGCTCGATTGATAATAGGAGAACGACAAAATGATAACTTCTGCGTTGAACATCGCGTCCATCAATCGGACATCCGACACACAGTTCCGTACAGAAATGAGCAAGGAACAAGTGGAAGGGCTGACCGATCTAATCGAACGTGGCGTTCAGTGGAAGACCCCAATCCAGGTGGCCCGAGTCGATGGTGTCTTGTTCCTCACCGACGGCTTCCACCGTGTCGAAGCGTATGAGGCAGCAGGGTACGCTGAGATCCCTGCCGGCCAGTACGAGATCGTCGAATGCGAGACTATGAATGAAGTGATCATGTTGTCCATGCGGGCCAATGCTGCACACGGTAACAAGAACACCACAGCAGATCGTGTACGAATGGTGGACAAGTTAATCCAGATGGATGAAAAGCGGTTCATGAAGAACCCGTTTCTGGTGAACATTGACGAAGTTATGGCTGCACTCCAGCTCACTAAAAAGCAGGCTCGCCTTGCAGTTGACCCCAAAAATTCAGAGCTGAAATCGAAGCGCTGGGTTGCAATCGTGAAGAGATACAAGCAGGGGATGAGTGGGAATGCTATTGCTAAGGAACTGCAAATTGGGCAATCCACAGTATCAGATGTTATTCGTGAGATTATCGAAGATGAGCGCAATGATGAGCCAAAGATCCGTCCTGGCTCCATCTTCACCACTCCGATGACGGGCGTCGAGTACTACGCCAATTTGGCAGATCTTCGCGAAACAAATCCAGCAATGTACGAAGAAGAACTGAAGGTTGCACATGCCGAGTATAGGGCTCTAAAAGCTAACATCGATGCTCTTCAAGCCCAACTTGAAGTAGCCCAAGCCAAACATAAAGAGATTGAATCTAAGATGTCGCCTGACGAGATTATCGCTGCAAGAGCTCTGTGGGAATTGAGGCGAGCAGAGCGTTCAGCCAAGTCATAGTGCCTTTCCAAAAACTACAGCTACTAATAACAAATGAGGGCCTTGCGAGTCTCGGTATTGGTTGGAGATGTCTATCCACTACCCGATGAAAACTTGGAGGTCTGTGGCCTTACCGAAAATGCCCAAGGGGCAAATCCGGTAACTCAGCCTCCTTCCTTTCTGTTACTCCCATCCGGTGAAAAATCCCTGACCTTAGCAATACATCTGGCCATCTCTCGGTCAATGCTCGGGCATGTTTCGTGTATCTGAAGACTGTTCTGACGTGTTGGAGAGAGGGCCAGGGAGATTCACGCTGAGGAGTAATAAAATGCAAATTACATTTAACGCCAATACCTATGTTATTCGCCATAATGCCGAAGGATTGCTATCTCTTACCGACATCGAGAAAGCCTGGCGTGATTCTGGTGGTTCGGGTGGCCAGCTCAGGAACTGGTTAACGAGCGATGATTACAAAAGGATGTCCTCTGAAATTCAGAAGACTACAACCCGTGGCCGGAATGCGGAGACCTGGGGTTGTAAACGAGCAGTCATCCTCTATGCCTCTTATTGCTCAGTAGCCTTTCAACTTGCAGTTGTGGATGCTTTCACTGAATTGACCGAAGGGGATACCTTCAAAGCAGCAGCAATAGCCGGGTCTGTTGCGGTATCCCCCGAGCTGATCGAGAAACATGACAACACGCGGCAAGCGATGAATGACATGCTCCAAGAAAAGGGTATCTCTATGGGAGGCCATGCCTATGGGAACTTCTATCGGTTGGCCTGTAAGGCTGCCACTGGTTATGTGCCTACTGTACTCACAGGGAAGAATGGGACAGTCAAAGATTACCTGGTGGCCGCGGAACATCCCGAGTGTATGGCCGCCTTGATCGCCGCGATGGAGACGATCACCATGGGCCTGAAGGTCGGTCTGAATTATCACAAGGTCGCCGCCATGCTCAACGTAGAAACCACCAAGAACGTGGATTACTTCGATTAATCAGTCCCCCGAAGATAAAGCCATCAATGGTGGACTTCAGGTCTTCCTCAATGAGGATTTGCCTGAAGACAGGCTCTTGAATCTGCGTGAACCAGCGGTATCATTAGAGCCCGTACGTTTATGACTTACGTAAGGAGACCGCTATGCGAATCCCTTTGCCTGACTTTGACAAAGATCCCTACATGTACGCCCTTGTGCGTCTTGGTGGCATGTTAGAGGATGTCCGGGTTGGCTTCACTACCCTTGAGGAAGCTGTCCATTCGTATCTTGAAGAGAACGAGGATTTCCCGCTTGAATTACTCGCTGTTCTCTTCGGGGCAGACATTAAAGTGATCGAGGCCATGGCCGCGCGCTATGAGCCCGATGCTGCCTTGGATGAAATCCTTGGCCCCAGGGAAGGCATCCCCAGCCACTAACTCTGCCTTAAGCTAGTCTCTAAGCCCGCTGCGCCTCCTAAGGTCCGGCGGGTTTTCTTTTTTCTACTAAATCCAAGAGGAACCCTGTGACCCCAACTTTTACCAAGAAGTATGGCTACAACACCTTCAACACTTCGAGTGTGATCGCCCAGTCCCCGTACCTGCTGGACCCCGACACTAAGTTCAACGCCGAAGGCGACCTGAAGTGCAACTTCACCGTCGAAGACAATGACTACTGGCGCGGTGTCATTGAGAGGTGCGAGTCCGACCTGAAGGAATACGCCGCTCAAGTCCACAAGGACACCGGCAAGAAGCCGCGCCTGTCAGCCGACCTGCCGTGGGTAGAGAACTATGACGGCACCATTACCTTCAAGACCAAGCGCAAAGCCCAGATTACCCGCAAGAAGGACAAGAAGGTAATCGAGATCACCGTTCCCCAGTTCGACGCCAAGTGCCAGCCAATCATGCCGATGGTTGAGATCAGCGGTGGATCCGCCATTAATCTGAATTTGGAGATCTATACCTGGGTTGTCATCAACAGAGCGGGAGTGTCTCTGCGTCCCCTAGCGGTGCAGGTATTGGACCTGTATGAGAAAAGAGGTCCTAGGCGTGATGCCGATGAGTATGGCTTTGGCGTGGTGGAAGGGCCTGTACTCTTGAAGCCGTTCTGATTAGGTATCAAAGAAACGACATAGCCTCAGAGGCAGGTGCCAAGGTTACCAGTGGCGGATCCCGAATAGTCATAAGAGCTATGCATGCAAAGAGATCAGCACTTGGTAACAAGGCTCTCCACGTTTTTGCTGCGTTCCTTTCCGTTGATTTACTACGTGGTTTGTCCCAGAGCTTGAGACCACAGGGGAGGGCAGTTATCATGGGCTCCTCAATTGCCCCTATAGCTACTCCACTTCATGTGGATTACTTTGGTCGGGTTAGTTGTTACATTTTGACTTTAGAAATCTTGTTGATGGCGCTCAGTTCCATCCCCAAGTGCCTGATTTATTTGGGCTCGCATTGATAACCCGTCGACCTGGTCAGGACCGGAAGGTAGCAGCCAAGGCGGGGGACTCGAGTGCCGGGATGTGGCTGGTAGGGCCACCACCTGTTTCTGCCATTCAACAAGTTACAGCTAATACCCCCTTCAGACCTCTTGGTAATCCACTTCATGTGGATGAATCAGGAGTCTTCAAAGTGCATTTTCAGCTCTCTTCACATGCTATTTGCTCTACCGCAAGGTGAGCCTGTGCCCTATGGGCGTTCATCAGGCTTCAGACCGCGCCTGGCTCAAACTTCCTCTTGATCTTCAGCACTGTCCCCTTGAGATCATGCTTTCCCTCAGTCACCTCCCGTGGCCTCTATGGCCCAGCCATCTTCTGACTTTCAGCACTGCAAGCTCTTGCAGTACGCCATCTGACGCCTCCTTTTGTTGGCGCCGGCAGAGCAGGTGAGGCCATGCGCTTGATGCGACACCATGCCGGGGCCACGCGGCAACGCGAACCCCTCTGGTGGCGGGAGCCCGGGCAGGCTATCTTGCCGTTACTGGAGACGCCGGGAACCGGTTTCATACCGTGCGACTCTCCCGTTCTGTTTTATGGATGGTGAGGCCCCGTGCAGGGGCTGCTCTCGACTCACCAGAGACCAGGCTGACAGGCGTGGCATGAATGCAGACCCCGTCAGCCTCTTTTCGCGCCCCTGAGGGGCGCCGTTTTCTGTGGTTGCTCAAAGGAGCCCTGATGATTGGCATGATCGCATCTCTACTCAAACCGGGCCTGCCCGAACACCCGGACTCCTCGCAATATCATGGGGGCCGGTTCAACAATGCCGTGACACCCCAGGCGCGAAGTCTGTGGGAAGGGGCCAGGCTCTGGTGGGACTTTCTGTTCGCCAAGCCTGAGGGCACGGTGCCGGATCGCGCCATTCCGGTACAGGTCATGACCCGGGAGGGGCTCATCGCGGCGCCGGACAACAGCGTGTGGCGCTTCGGCCACTCCACTCTGCTGCTGAAGTTGCAGGGCACGTTCTGGCTGACGGATCCCGTGTTCAGCGAGCGGGCCTCGCCGGTGCAGTGGTTCGGCCCCAAGCGCTGGCATCAACCGCCCATCACCCTGGAGGCGCTGCCCCCCATCGAGGGGGTGATCCTCTCCCATGATCACTACGACCATCTCGATCACGGGGCCATACTGGCGCTGCAGGAGAAGGTCGACCACTTCATCACGCCCCTCGGGGTGGGGGCGCGCCTCATGGCCTGGGGGATTGCGAAGGAGAAGATCCGCGAACTGGACTGGTGGCAGCAGACCCGGGTGGGCGGTGTCACCCTGGTAGCGACCCCGGCCCAGCATTTCTCCGGCCGTGGCCTCGGGGACGGCAACCAGACCCTCTGGGCCTCCTGGGTCATTCGCGGCGAGGGGGTCAACCTCTTCTTCAGCGGTGACAGCGGCTACTTCGACGGTTTCAAGGAGATTGGCAGGCGCTACGGTCCGTTCGACGTGACCTTCCTCGAGACCGGGGCCTACGACAAGCGCTGGGAGCTGGTGCACATGCTCCCGGCGCAGACGGCGCAGGCGTTTCACGATCTCGGGGGGAAATGGCTCTATCCGGTGCACAACGGCACCTTCGATCTGGCCATGCACCGCTGGAACGACCCGCTTGAACAGATTGCCCGACTGGCTGCCGAGCAACAGATCCCCCTGACCACGCCTGTCATGGGGGAGCCTCTGGAGGTGCTGAGCCCCCATGAGGGTAGCCCCTGGTGGCGCGATTGACCTGAGTGCCTTCCAAAGACGGTGTCACCCCTCAAAGGGGCGTGCGGGAGGTTGGGGCCGGGCCCTGTGAGCGCCCCCGCTGCCTCCCCATCCTCTGCGCCGGACCCGCGACGGCCAGGCGGGGAGGGCGCACGGGAGCGCCTTGCCGCGTTATCTTCTGCCACCAGAGTCTTGCTGATACCTCACTCGGGCTGGGCGGCAACCTGGCGCTTGAAGGGACCTGGCTTGTTGGCCTTGCGGTGTTCCGAAACCAGGATCAGCAGGCGCTGCAGGGCGATGAAGCTGAACAGCAGCAGGCCGATGATGATCTTGGTCCACCAGGAGCTGAGGGTGCCGTCGAAGTTGATGTAGGTCTGGATCAACCCCTGGATCAGCACCCCGAACAGGGAGCCGAAGACGGTGCCCACCCCGCCGCTCAGCAGGGTGCCGCCGATGACAACGGCGGCGATGGCATCGAGCTCGACCCCGACGGCGGCGAGCGGGTAGCCCGCCGAGGTATAGAGCGCGAACACGATGCCTGCCAGGGTCGCCAGGGTGGTGGAGAGCAGGTAGATGCGAATGGTGGTGTGGCGCACCGAGATCCCCATCAGGGCTGCCGAGGTGGCGTTGCCGCCGATGGCGTAAACGTTGTTGCCAAAGCGGGTGCGGTTGGCGAGCAGGATGCCGAAGACCACCACCGCCAGCATGATGAGGGCCAGCAGGCTCAGGCGACCGCCCCCCGGTATCTTCCACGACAGGCTCGACAGGTAGGTGAAGGTGGGGTGATCGATGGGCAGGGACTGCTCGGAGATGAGAAAACTGGCCCCCCGCAGGAAGAACATGCCCGCCAGGGTGATGATGAAGGCGGGGATCTTCAGGGTGTCGATCAGCCAGCCCATGAGGGCGCCAAAGCCTGCCCCGAGCACCAGCACCAGAGGGATGGCCAGCACGGGGCTGACGCCCAGCTTCCCGATGAGGGTTGCCAGCAGCACGCCGGTGAAGGCGATGACGGCCCCCACCGACAGATCGATGCCCCCCGAGAGGATGACGAAGGTCATGCCCACCGCCACTATTCCCAGAAACGCGTTGTCCGTCAGGATGTTGCAGATGATGCGGGTGGACATGAAGGCTGGGAAGGAGGCCAGGCAGAGCAGATAGCCCAGCACGAAGACCATGATGGTCACCATCAGGGGGAGGTTGCGTTTAAACATGGCGAGTCCCTCGCTGGAAGAGGTGGTTGAGGGCCGGTGACTGCATGACCAGCACCGCCAGCACCACCAGGGCCTTGACGATCTGGTTCCACTGGGGCTGGTAGCCGGAGAGCAGGATCCCGGTGTTCACCCCCTGGATGATCAGTATGCCGATCAGGGAGAGGGCGAGGTTGAAGCGCCCCCCCATCAGGGAGGTGCCCCCTATCACCACCGCCAGAATGGCGTCCATCTCGAGCCAGAGTCCGGCGTTGTTGGCATCGGCACCCCGGATGTCGGCGGCGACTATCATGCCGGCGACGGCGGCCATCATGCCGCTCAGCAGGTAGGTGGCGATCACCACCATGGGGGTGTTGAGCCCGGCGTTCTTGGCGGCCTTGATGTTGATCCCCACCGCTTCGATGAAGAGGCCGAGGGCGGTGCGCTTGGTCAGCAGCCAGAGCAGCAGCGCCATGCCCAGGGTGATGATGACCGGGGTGGGCAGATAGAAGAGGGAGCCGCTGCCGATCCAGGCGAGTGCGTCGTTGTTGAAGGTGATGATCTGCCCCTCGGTGATGAGCTGGGCGATGCCCCGGCCCGCCACCATGAGGATCAGGGTGGCGACGATGGGCTGGATCTTGAACACCGCCACCAGCAGGCCGTTCCACAGGCCGCACAGAAGGCCCACCCCGATGACAGCGGCGAAGATGACCGGCAGGCTGTGACCGCCGGTGGCCAGGCTGGCCATGGTGGCCCCGCTGATGGCCATGACGGCTCCCACCGACAGGTCGATGCCGCCGGTGGCGATCACCAGCGTCATGCCGAGGGAGAGCAGGGCCACCGGGGCACAGCGGTTGAGGATGTCGATGAGGCTGCCAAACAGCCGCCCATCCTGGATGTGGATGGCGAAGAAGTTGTCGGCGACCAGGGCATTGATGAGCAGCACGCACACCAGGGCGGCGCACTGGGCCGAGCCCGTGGGCCACTCCCTGCGGGCGCGCGACCCCTTGGCGAGGGGGAGAATGGATGACGTCATATCAGGCCTCACATGCAATGGCGTTCATGATGGCAGGGACGCTCAGGGCGTCCGTCGCAAGCTCTGCCACCTGTTTTCTGTCACGAAGGACGATCACCCGATCGGCATAGCCCACCAGCTCCTCGAGCTCGGAGGAGATGACCAGCAGGGCCAGCCCGTTGGCGCAGAGGGATTCGATGAGGCGGATGATCTCGGCGTGGGCCCCCACGTCGATGCCCCGGGTAGGCTCGTCCAGGATCAGGAACTGGGGTTTGGTGAGCAGCCAGCGGGCGAGCAGCACCTTTTGCTGGTTGCCCCCGGAGAGAAACTGGATGGGCTGCTCTGGTCCCGGGGTCTTGATGGCCAACTGCTCGATGAGGCGGGCGGTGATCTCGTCCTGCTCCTTGCGAGACAGGGGATGCAACCAGCCCCGCTGGGCTTGCAGGGCCAGCACCATGTTCTCCCGCACCGAGGCCGAGGCGATGATGCCGGCGCTCTTGCGATCCTCCGGGCAGAAACCAAAGCCGTTGGCGGCCGCCTGGCGTGCAGAGCGGATGGTCACCGGCTTGTCCCGCACCCGGCACTCGCCGCTATCGCTCGGGACTATGCCGAACATCAGCTCGGCGGTCTCGGTACGACCGGACCCGAGCAGGCCGGCGAGGCCCACTATCTCCCCGGGCATGACGTCGAGACTGAAAGGGGTGATGACTCCCCGCTTGCCATAGTCCCTGAACGACACCATGGGCTGGTTGCTGCGCAGTGTTTTGCCCGCCCGCTTGAGGGCATTGTCGTCCAGCTCGCGTCCCAGCATCATCTTGACCAGCTCCAGTTGTGGCAGTGCCTGGGTGTCGCGGGTGCCGACCAGCTCGCCGTTGCGCAGCACTGTGATGCGATCGCTGATGGCGTAGACCTGATCGAGAAAATGGGTGATGAAGATGAGGCTCACCCCCTGATCCCGCAGGCGCGTCATCAGGGAGAAGAGCATCTGGACTTCGCTGGCATCCAGGCTCGCGGTGGGCTCGTCCAGGATCAGGATCCTGGCGGAGAGTGACACCGCCCGGGCGATGGCCACGATCTGCTGCATGGCGACCGAGTAGTGGTCGAGGGGCAGGGTGACATCCATCTCGAAGCCGTGGCTGGCCATGATGGCGCTGGCCTGCCGGGTCATGGCGCCCCGGTCGATGAAGCCGAAACGGCGTGGCTCGTGGCCGATGAAGAGGTTGTCCGCCACCGACATGTTCGGCAGCAGGTTGACCTCCTGATAGACGGTGCCTATCCCCAGACGCTGGGCATGGGCGGTGTCCGTCGGGGAGATGGGGACGCCATCGAGTTCGATACGGCCAGCGTCTCGCTGATAGACACCGGTGAGGGTCTTGATCAACGTGGACTTGCCGGCCCCGTTCTCGCCGAGCAGCGCCATGATCTCTCCCCGGCGCAGGGAGAAGTCCACCTGATGCAGGGCTCGTACTCCGGGAAACGCCTTGCATATTCCGCGGGCATTCAATACGACATCGTGAGTGTTCTCTGACATGAACATTGGCTCTCCGATATAGCGCGCCATACAAGTTCAATCACTTATATGGCGCGCTATGTGACAGTCTGGCGGGGGAGCGGGATTAATAACCCATGTCTTTTTTCAGCTCGAGCTGCGCCTCGGCACTCCCGGGCTCAAACAGTTTGGACTCCGTCTTGATATGTTTGGGGGGCAGGGTGCCATCTTTCTTATAGGCCAGCAGGGCATCGAAGGCCGGTCCCGCCATATTCGGCGTGAGCTCCACCGAGGCATTGGCTTCGCCTGCGATCATCGCCTTGAAAATATCCGGCACGCCATCGATGGAGATGATCTTGATATCCTTGCCCGGTTTCAGCCCGGCCTCTTTAATGGCCTGGATGGCGCCGATGGCCATGTCATCGTTATGGGCGTAGACGGCGCAAATATTCTTGCCGCTATTTTCCGCCTTGATGAAGCTCTCCATCACCTCCTTGCCCTTGCTGCGGGTGAAGTCGCCGGACTGCGTGCGGATGATCTTGATGGTGGGCACGGCCGAGACGGTGTCGAGGAAGCCCTTCTTGCGATCCAGCGCCACGCTGGCACCCACCGTGCCCTGCAATTCCACCACGTTGCACGGTTTGCCATCCTGCTGCTTGATGAGCCACTGGGCTGCCACTTCCCCTTCGTGGACGCTGTCGGCGGCGACCCCGGTCATGAAGAGACCGTCATCTTTTACCGTGATATTGCGATCCAGCAGGAAGACCGGGATCTCGGCCTCTTTCGCCTCCTGCAATACTGGCTCCCAACCAGTCTGTACCACGGGGGCAATAAAGATGGCATCCACCCCCTGGGCAATAAAGGAGCGAATGGCCTTGATCTGGTTCTCCTGTTTCTGCTGGGCATCGGCAATTTTCAGGATGATGCCGCGTTTTTGGGCTTCGCTCTTGGCGACCGATGTTTCTGCAGCTCGCCACCCGGATTCAGAACCAATTTGCGAGAAGCCCACGGTCATCTCTGCAGAATATGCAGTGGCCGAGAGAATAAGGGTGCTGATAATGCTCGCCAGTTTCACTTTTTTATACATATGACACTCCTTTGTGATGCATGGTGAAATAAACCGGAACACGTCAGGTTTTTATTGTACGGGTCAAGGTTATAGGCTCTTGAATTAAACGGCGGGAGGTGGCTCACAGAAAATTTTTAGCAGCACGATGCTTCATACAAACAGCAGAAGAGTTCATATATCGAGCCCTGCCTGTATTGATTTTTATGCATATTTATTTAATTAGGCAACCATTGTGTCCAGAGTGCCACCTGCTTTTTGCCCCCGGTATCGGGGGCGCAGGCACGCAGATGAGGGGCCCTCGTCAACGAAGAGGGGGATATTCCCCTGGCACAGGCGACCCCTCTGGGTGCACCGCTGCCAGCAGATAATCCACGAAGGCCCGGACCCGGGCCGAGAGGTGACGGTGCTGTGGATAGAGGGCGTAGAAGGGGCGGGATCGCCCCGCAAAGGGGGTCATCACCTCGATCAGCTTGCCTTGCAACAGCGCCTCGGCTGCCACGAAATGGTAGATCTGGAACAGACCGCCCCCAGCCACCGCCCAGCCCAGGCCCGCCAGCACATCGTCAAGCACCCGCTGTCTGCTCTGGACATGAAGGTCGACAGGGTCCCCCTGCTCGTTCACGAACTGCCAGGGGAAGGGGCGACCCGTGCTCGGGGTGATGAACTGGATCAGATCATGTTGCGACAGCATCTCCAGGGAGGTTGGCGCGGGGCGGCGGGCGGCATAATCGGGGGTGCAGAAGACCCCGAGGCTGGCATCCTCCAGCTTGCGGGCGATGATCCGCCCATCGCGCGGCTCCCCCAGCCGGATGGCCAGATCGTAACCATCCTCCACGAAGTCGATGTTCCTGTTGGAGACATTGAGCTCCAGCTCGACCTCGGGATAGGCCGCCATGAAGCCTGGCAGCAGGGGCACCAGACGGTGGTGGGCATAGACGGTGCCCACGCTGATGCGCAGCACTCCTCTGGGGTGGCGCTGGCGGCCGGTGATGGCCCGCTCGGCCTCGGCGATCTGCTCGAGCGCCTGCTGGCACTGTTCCCGATAGAGCTCCCCGTCATGGGTGAGGCGCACGCTGCGGGTGGTGCGATGGAAGAGTTTGACGCCGAGCCTGGCCTCGAGACGCTGGATGGAGCGGCTCACCGAGGCGGGCGTTACCCCCAGTACCTGAGCCGTGGCGGTAAAGCTACCAAGTTCGGCTGCCTTGCAAAAGAGCTCTATGGTGCCGAGCTGGACGGGGTCGAAGGCACGGGACATATGTTCATCCATGTAAATAATCAAGTTCAATGGTGTGAGTTTATTCGTCCGTGTGTAATCAGTAAATTGCTCATCGAGGGCGGCCCGGTGGCCGCCCGATCGATCACTGCCATCAAAAGGAAGATCACGATGAAGAACACCCTCAAGGCCGTGCTGGCCTCACTGCTGCTGGCGACCTCCGCTGCGGCCAGCGCCTCCCCGAAAGGCGAGATCCTGGTGCTGCTCTCGAGCGAGACCGAACTGCCGCTGCAAGGGGGCAAGAGCCTGACCACCGGCTTCTACCAGAATGAACTGGGGGTGCCTGCCGCCGCCCTGCTGGAGGCCGGTTATACCCTGACCCCGGTGACCCCGAGAGGGAACCGGCCCGTTGTCGACAAACACTCCGTCGATCCCCAGTACTTTGGTGGCAACCCGCAGGAGATGGTGCGCATCGGCGCCGTCGTGGAGGGGCTGCTTGGCGCCGGCAAGGTGCTCTCCCTGAGGGAGGTGCTGCAATCCGGTCCCGAGCGCTATGCCGGCCTCTTCATTCCCGGCGGCCACGCACCCCTCATCGATCTTGCCAAGGATCCCGAGGTGGGGACCCTGCTTCGCCACTTCCATGACAACCACAAACCCACGGCCGCCATCTGCCATGGCCCCATCGCGCTGCTGGCGGCGCAGGCGGATCCGGCCGGGTTCGAGCAGTCGGTCATTGCAGGCAAGGCAGACGGCGCCAGAGAGTGGATCTACGACGGTTACAGGATGACCATCTTCTCCGACAAGGAAGAGGCGGTGTTTGAAGGCTCCCTTGGGGGTGACAAGCTGCGCTACTACCCGGCGAAGGCCATGGCCCAGGCCGGCGGCAGCATGCAGTTCGTGGCACCCTGGCAGCCTGGCGTTGTGATCGATCGCGAGCTCATCACAGGCCAGAATCCCTTCTCCGACCACGCCCTGGCGAGCGCCTTCATCGCGGCGCTGGACAAACAGCAAGGGGCAGACTGACGCCAGGAGAGGCGCAAGTTCCCCCCTTGATCAGTGCAGGCAGCCCCCATGGGCTGCCTTTTTCATGCCCCTGCCTTGGCGAGAAACGCCTTCATGGCGGGGGTGACACTGTGTTTTCGGGTGATGAAGGCGATGGTGCCTGCGCTTGCATCGCTCAGGTGGTGGCAGGGCAGTTTGAAGAGCTGCTGGGCGGTGGCGGCGATGCCGGCGCTGACCACGGCGCAGCCCAGGCCGTGGCTCACCCCGTTGACCAGGTGGAACAGGGAGTCTGTCTCCAGCACCACCCGCAGGCTGATCTGCTGGCGGGCGGCGGCCTCGTCCAGGTAGCGGCGAAACTGCATGGTGGTGCTTGGCAGGATCAGGGGGAGATCTTGCAGGTCCGCCAGGGTCAGCGGCCCGGTCGGGGCGCAGTGGGCAGGCAGGGGGCCCAGCAGGGCCATGGGGTTGGGGTGGCGAAGCTGGACGTCGAGGGCCCTGCGCTGATGCTCGGTGAGCAACTCGTCAAAGCCGAGCCCGATGTCGATGCGATGCAGATCCAGCTGCTCCATCAGGGTGGCATGGGTCATCACGCAGAGGTGCAGGCCCACCTTGGGGTAGGCGTCGTTGAACCCCTTAAGCAGCGGCATGATGTCGATGCTCGACTGGGGCACGACGCCGATGCGTAGCGCCCCCGACAGCCCGCCCCGAAAGAGGCTGAGCTCTTGGCGCATGGCATCCTGCTCCTGCAGCATCCGCTCGGCGTGGTGCAGCACCACTTCCCCCGCCTGGGTCAGGGCCACGAACTGGCTGTTGCGCACCACCAGTTCGGTGCCAAGTGACTTCTCCAGGGCGGTGATGCTGGCTGACAGGGTCGGCTGGGTGATGAAGCAAGCCTTGGCCGCCTTGGCGAAGTGACGGTGCTGGGCCAGCTCGTAGAAATAGTGCAACTGCTTGATATTCATCGTGGTAATGGCAGCAGGCAAAGGCAATGAGCGACAAATTTAATCAATCGACATCCCGATAGCAATAGAAGTTATCTATTGGTGAATAGATTTGTTTCATTGGTTTTGGCGCGGCGGCTTATCTAAACTTGAGGCCCGAATACAGCTTATAAGCGTCTCGCATGATCCCTTTCAATTCACGGTTGCCCAGTCTGGATGAGCTGGTGGAGGAGGTGGCCGTGTCCGTCAACATCAACGGCATCAACCATGCCGTCATGATGGCCACCCCGGACGATCTCGACGATTTCGCCATCGGTTTTCTGTTTGGCGAGGGGATCATCGGGGGCAACCATGATGTACACGATATCCAGAGCACCCCGTCCCAGCACGGCATCGTGCTCGATGTCACCATCGCCAACCGCTGTCTGGCAATGCTTGGCCAGCGCAAGCGCCGCCTGGCCGGTGCCAGCGGCTGTGGCATCTGCGGCGTGGAGGCCATCGAACATGCGTTGCCCGTGCTCACCCCGCTGACCCCGGGCGCCCCCTTCGACACCGCCTCTTTGCAGGATCTGCGGGAGCGCATCGTCCCCTGGCAGAGCAAGGCCCGCCAGAGCGGCGCCCTTCATGCCGCCCTGGCGCTGGATGATCGCGGCGAGATCCTGGCCTGCCGGGAGGACATAGGGCGGCACAACGCCCTGGACAAGCTCATCGGCATGCAGCTGCGCCAGCCGGTGCAGGCTGCCACCCTGGTCATCACCAGTCGCTGCGGCAGCGAACTCATTCACAAGGCGGTGCAATTTGGCGCCGCTCACCTCATCAGTCTTGCTTCCCCCAGTCAGCTCGCGGTGCGACTGGCCCTGAAGTACAACCTGACCCTGATCCATGTGCCCCGATCCGATGCCCCGGTCTGCTATGCCAGCCCCCGCGCCCTGGATCACGTTGGAGACTCCCATGTCCAGTCATATTGAAAAACCGGCCAAGGCCGGCGGCTTTTCCTCCTTGCAGTCCACCTTCAAGCAGGTGCTGCGCAGCCAGAAGACCCGCCAGAACATCAAGAACCTGCTGCGGGTCAACCAGACCGACGGCTTTGACTGTCCCGGCTGCGCCTGGGGTGACAACAAGCAGGGGGCCTTCCAGTTTTGCGAGAACGGCGCCAAGGCGGTGGCCTGGGAATCCACCGGCAAGACGGTGGGGGCCGATTTCTTCGCCGAGCATTCGGTGCGCCGTCTCGCCACCCAGAGCGACTACTGGCTCGAATACCAGGGGCGACTGACCGAGCCCTTGCGCTACAACCCGGCCACCGATCACTACGAGCCGGTGAGCTGGGATCAGGCGTTTGCCCTCATCGCCGACAAACTCAAGAGTCTGGCCAGCCCCGACGAGGTGGAGTTCTACACCTCGGGACGCGCCAGCAACGAAGCCTCCTACCTCTATCAGCTGTTTGGCCGCCTCTATGGCACCAACAACTTCCCCGACTGCTCCAACATGTGCCACGAGGCGAGCGGGGTGGGGCTCATCCAGTCCGTCGGGGTGGGCAAGGGCACCGTGGTGCTCGATGATTTCGACGCCGCCAAAGCCATCTTCGTCTTTGGCCAGAACCCGGGCACCAACCACCCGCGCATGATGAACGCCCTGCGCAAGGCGGCGCGCCAGGGGTGCCAGATCGTCACCTTCAACAACCTCAAAGAGGTGGCCCTCGAGCGCTTCGCGAGCCCCCAGAGCCCGGCGGAGCTACTGACCCCGGCGGCCACCACCATCAGCCACCAGTACCTCACGCCAAAACTTGGCGGTGACATGGCGGCCATTCGCGGCATGGCGAAATACATTCTGGAAGAGGAGGGGGGGCGCATCGATCTCGCCTTTATCGAGCAGCACACCGCGCACTTTGACGACTACCTGGCCCAGGTGAAGGCCACGGAGTGGACGCAGATCGAGGCGCAATCCGGCCTCGGTCGGGAGGCGATCACACGGGCGGCGCAGATCTTCGCAAGCAGCGAGAGCGTGATCAGCTGCTGGGCCATGGGGATCACCCAGCACAAACATTCGGTCGACACCATTCGCGAAATCGTCAACCTGCACCTGATGTGCGGCCAGATTGGCAAGCCGGGGGCCGGACTCTGTCCGGTGCGCGGTCACAGCAACGTGCAGGGCAACCGCACCATGGGGATCAACGAGAAACCCAATGCCGCCTTCCTCGATCGCCTGGAGCGCTGTTTCCCGGTGGGCTTCAAGCGCACGCCGGGGCACAACGTCTACGAGGCCCTCAAAGCCCTTCATGGCGGCAAGAGCAAGGTGCTGATCTGCCTTGGGGGCAACCTGGCAGCCGCCGCGCCGGATACCGAGTTCACCTATGAAGCGATGCGAAGGAGCGAGCTCAACGTGCAGATCAGCACCAAGCTCAACCGCAGCCACCTCATGGTGTCAAAAGATGCCCTGATCCTGCCCTGCCTGGGCCGTACCGAGCTCGATCAGCAGCGCACCGGGGTGCAGAAGATCACCGTGGAGGACACGTTCAGCATGGTGCACGCCTCCACCGGGATGAACGAGCCGGTCTCGCCGCTCTGTCTCTCCGAGATAGACATCGTGGCCCGCATGGCCGAGGCAACGCTTGGCAGCGATCGGGTGGACTGGCTGGCGCTGCGGGATGACTACGGGCTGCTGAGGGATCTCATCGAGGAGACCATCGCGGGCTTTGGCGACTTCAACCGCCGCATCGAGGAGCCCTGCGGCTTCCATCTGGAGAACAGCGCCGCCCTGCTGCGCTGGAACACCGCGAGCGGGCGCGCCGAATTCAGGGCGAGCCGTTTGCCGGACTCCATCCTGCCCGAGTGCACCAGCCACTCGGAGCAGATGGTGGACCAGCCCGTGCTGCTGCTTCAGAGCCTGCGCTCCCACGATCAGTACAACACCACCATCTATGGCATGGATGACCGCTATCGTGGCATCAAGGGGCGACGCAATGTGGTCTTCATGAACGAGGAGGATGCCAGGAGGCTGGGGCTCGCCGAGGAGCAGCGGGTGGACATGAGTGCGGTGTGCAACGATGGGCGCGAGCGGGTGGTGCGGGGCTTTAGCGTCATCTTCTACGAGATCCCGAAAGGCAACATCGCCGCCTACTACCCGGAGACCAACCCCCTGGTGGCCATCGAGAGCATAGGGGAGGGCTCTTTCACCCCCACCTCCAAATCGGTGCCCGTACTGGTGACCCCGAGCGCCGCCTCGGTCGAGAGCCTGGCTGTCACGCTCTGATCTTCTGACATGGATACCGTCCGACCCCTGCCATGGCAGGGGTTTTTTTATGGCCGAACGGTGTCCGGCAAAGCCTGGGCCGATCAGCCCAGGGCCACCACCACGCAGTTTCGGCCCTGGCTCTTGGCATCATAGAGCGCCTTGTCCGCCTCCTTGAGCACGGCGGCTATGCTGGTGGCATCCGCTCCCCAGTGGGCGACGCCGAGGGAGATGGTGATGTGGCCTGCCACCTCCATGTCGTGGCTCGCCACCCGGGTACGCAGGCGCTCGGCGATCTTCTGCGCCTGTGCAAGGGAGACCCCGGGCAGCAGCAGCAGGAACTCTTCGCCGCCGCTTCGACACAAGGCGGCATCGGAACGCAGATCCTGCTGCATCAGGGTGGCGAGGGAGACGATGACGGCATCCCCCACGTCGTGACCGAAGCGGTCGTTGATGGCCTTGAAGTGATCGATGTCCAGGGCAATCACCGTCAGGGGCTGACGCTCGACCTCGTACTCGTCCAACATCTGCTGCATGGCCCGGCGGTTGAACAGGCCCGTCATGGGGTCGGTGTGGCTGTCGGTGTGCAGCTTGTTGATCTTGGTGTTGAGCAGCCCCAGCCCCTTGAGGATGGCCTGCTTCAACTGGGCTGCTTCGAAATACCAGGCGCGGATCCCCGAGATGCTGGTGGCGGCCCCTTGCTGATCCATGAGTCCGGCCCGGTTGGCCAGTTGTCGCAGGGGTCTGGCGATGATGGTGGCCGAGAGCCAGATGACGAAAAGAATGAAGAGGGTGACCGGGATCATCCCCTTGAGGATCTCCAGCATCTGTTCATCCAGGCCGGCCAGGGTGGCGCTGCGGGGGCGCTGGGCCACTATCCCCCAGCCTGCGTCCGCCACCGGGGCAAAGCCTGCCAGCATCTCGCTGCCCCGGGAGTTGAGCACGCTTTGCGCGCCATCCTGCCCCTTGAGTACCGCATCCACCACCCGGTTCTTGCCAATCTTCTGGCCGAGGCGCTCCGGGTTCGGGTGGTAGATGAGGGTGCGCTGGCGGTCCACCACATAAAGATAAGAACCATCCTGGTAGTAGTGCTGCCCCAGCAGGCTGGAGAGCACGCTGGCGGACTCCAGATAGATGGTGCCGGCTACATAGCCGAGGTAGCGCTTGTCTGCCGAGAAGATGGGGTGGGAGAGGCTGATGAGGTAGTTGCCAGTGAGGGAAACCAGGGGATCCGCGATGAGGGGCTGCTGGCTTGCCAGGGTCCGGCTCGCATTGGCCGAGGTGAGCTTGACCCCTTTCACATGCAATGCCTCGGGAGAGACGGCGACGATGACGGAGTCGGTGTTCACGATGGCCACCGAGTTGAAGGTGTTGGTCTGCTGGCGCAACTGGCCTGCCACCTCCTCGAGTCCATGGAGGTCGTTGCCCTGCAGCAAGGGGGCGAGCCGGGCCGCGCCATAGGCCAGCTGTCCCTGGGCCGAGCGCAGCATGGTCTCGGTGGAGGCGGCGAGCTTGGTGGCATAGACCCGGTTTGCCTCCAGGGTGCTGTCGATGAGCAGTTGTCTTTGTGCCTGATAGATGGCGTAAAAGCTGTTGCCAAAGGTAGCCAGCACGCCGATGACGGCCAGCGCAAGGATGAGGCGATGCAAATCAAACCTCAGCAGCCAGTGAGAGTGCATGAACGAAACGGATCCTTGTCGTGGCGTCGGGGCAGTGCGGCAATTTTAAGGGGGGTGACCGCCCAATGCCATCGTTAATGTGATTCTCGAATGGTTCCCTTTCATGGCGTGTCCCGGGCGGCAGCCCCGTCCCCTGTCGTCATGAGGCCGGTGAGGGCGGGATCCGCCAGCTCCGCCACCGTCTGCCAGAAGGGGGCGACGAGGGGATTGTCGTTGCCCGGCGGGCGAATGAGCCCGATGATCCAGCTCGCGTCGGCCTCCTCGAGGGGCAGGGTCAGCACATCGGGATGCTCAATGGTGGTGGAGGAGGGGACCAGGGTCCAGGCGATGCCGGCCGCCGCGGTGGCGATGCCGGCGGCGAAGTCGTTGACGTACTGGATGTCCTGGAAGCGCAGCCCGCTCTGGGCCAGATAGTGCACGAACTGATCGTGAAACGAGGGGGCCTTGTCCCGGCGCAGGATGGCGAGCGGCTTCTCCTGAAGATCGGCGAGCCCTGCCACCCCCTGATAGCCTGCGGGCAGCACGGCGACGAAATGGGCGCGCACCACGGGCAGCACCGGCCAGCCCTTGGGGGCGGGCAGGCGGCAGAAGCCGAGATCCAGCCGCCCCTCCGCCAGCGCCAGCAACTGGTGATGGGTGGAGAGATCGTTGAGCTCGATGGCGACC
This sequence comes from Aeromonas sp. s1(2024), assembly GCF_040908005.1. Taxonomy (NCBI): domain Bacteria; kingdom Pseudomonadati; phylum Pseudomonadota; class Gammaproteobacteria; order Aeromonadales; family Aeromonadaceae; genus Aeromonas; species Aeromonas sp. s1(2024). The sequence continues at coordinate 21,694 of NZ_JBFOCW010000039.1, forward strand.
CCGGGGCGGCTGGCCCGAAAGCGGGCGATGGCGGCGGGCACCAGCAGCTTGGTGGCGACCCCGAAGCCGATGCGCAGAGTACCCGCGTGGCCCGCCAGCACGTCGCGGGCGCTGCGGGCGAGCTGTTCGCTCTGGGCCACCAGGGTGCAGGCGTCGGCGTAGAGGGCGCGCCCGAGCACCGTCAGCCGGGTGCTGCCGGCGTTGCGCTCGAACAGCTCGCCGCCAAGGTCCGCCTCCAGCCGGCGGATCTGCTTGCTCAGGGCCGACTGGGTGACGTGCTGGCGCGCCGCCGCCTGACCAAAGTGCAATACCTCCCCCAGGGTGACGAAGGCTTTCAGGTCTCTTAACTCCATGGTGTCTCGCTTGATTCCAGATAGGAATGATAGGTGGCCATATTTGTCATTGGACGGAATTCTAGAAGTGTTGGATGCTGGTGCCAACTCATTTCGGGCCCCTGTACGGGGTCGACGTATCACGGGATGGCCCCCGCCATCCGCGCAGAAGGAGCAACACCAGATGCATCATCACAAGTTCAACGACTTCCCGAACGGTTTCCTCTGGGGCGCCGCCTCCGCCGCCTATCAGGTGGAAGGGGCCTGGAACGAGGAGGGCAAGGGCCCCTCGGTATGGGACAGCTTTACCAAATTGCCGGGCAAGACCTTTGAAGGGAGCAACGGAGACGTGGCGGTGGATCACTACCACAGGGTGGAAGAGGACGTGGCGCTGATGGCCGAGATGGGGCTCAAGGCCTATCGCTTCTCGGTGAGCTGGCCGCGCATCTACCCGACGGGGCGTGGCGAGGTGAACGAGGCGGGGCTCGCCTTCTACGACAGGCTCATCGACGCCCTGCTGGCCCACGGCATCGAGCCGGTGCTGACCCTCTATCACTGGGATCTCCCCCAGGCCCTGCAGGATGAGTACGGCGGCTGGGAAGACAGGCGCATCATCGACGACTTCGAGCGCTATTGCGTGACTCTCTATCAGCGCTTCGCCGGCAAGGTGAAGTACTGGGTGTCGCTCAACGAGCAGAACTACAACCTGACCAACGCCTACCAGCTTGGCACCCATCCTCCCGCGGTGCAGGACAGGAAGCGTTTCTTCGCCGCCAACCACATCGCGTTTCTCGCCAATGCCCGGGTCATCAAGGCGTTTCGCCAGCACGTGCCAAACGGCCTGATCGGGCCGAGCTTTGCATACTCCCCCGCCTATCCGGCCTCCTGCGCCCCGAGCGACATGCTGGCGTTCGAGAATGCCGAGGAGTTCACCAACCTCTGGTGGCTGGATGCCTACTGCTTCGGCCGTTACCCCCAGGCGGCGCTCGCCTATCTGCGGGAGACCGGCGAGGCGCCGGAGATCCTGCCGGGCGATCTCGAGCTCTTGCGCGAAGGCACCCCCGACTACATCGGGGTCAACTACTACTACACCCTGACCTTCACCGACAACCCCCTCGGCGGCCAGACGATGCAGCGCATCAACACCACGGGCAAGAAGGGCACTACGCCCTCCAGCGGCATTCCCGGCCTCTACAAGACGGCCCCCAATCCGCACCTTGAGACCAGCAACTGGGACTGGGCCATCGATCCCACCGGGATGCGCATCGCCCTGCGTCGGCTCTCCTCCCGCTACGCCCTGCCGCTGATGATCACCGAGAACGGCCTGGGGGAGTTCGACAAGCTGGAAGCCGGGGACAGGGTGAACGACGACTACCGTATCGCCTATCTGCACAGCCACCTCAAGGCGTGCCAGGAGGCGATGCAGGACGGGGTCGAGCTGATTGGATATTGCGCCTGGTCCTTCACCGACATCCTGAGCTGGCTCAACGGCTACCAGAAGCGCTACGGCTTTGTCTACGTGGACAGGGACGAGCAGGGAGGGTCTCTTCGTCGCATCAAGAAAGAGAGCTTCCACTGGTACAGCCAGGTCATTGCAAGCGGTGGCAAGACCCTGTAACGGGCCCGGTGCGCCGCACCTCGTCTGCCCAATGCCGGAAGGCCCCCTCATCGGAGGGGGCCTTCCTTGTTTGTGCAGCAGGCAATCATGACCGCCTAGATAAACATGCCGCCCGAGGCTTCGATGCGCTGGGCTGTGATCCAGCGGCAGTCATCGGAGAGCAGGGCGGCGATGGCGCCACCGATGTCGTCGGGCTGACCCACCCGGCCAAGGGCGGTCTGGCTCGCGAGAAAGTCGTTGACCCCCTTGTTGTCGCGCACCACGCCGCCGCCAAAATCGGTCTCGATGGCGCCGGGGGCCAGCACGTTGACCGCGATGCCCCTGGGGCCCAGCTCCTTGGCCAGATACTGGGTGAGCACCTCGACGCCCCCCTTCATGGCGGCGTAGGCGGCATAACCCGGCATGGCGAAGCGGGTGAGGCCGGTGGAGAGGTTGAGGATGCGACCGCCGTCTGCCAGGAGGGGCAGGAGCGCCTGGGTCAGGAAGAAGGTCCCCTTGAGGTGGATGTTTAGCAGGGTGTCGAACTGCTGCTCCGTGGTCTGCTCGAAGCTGGCATGAATGCCGATCCCGGCGTTGTTGACCAGGAAGTTGAAATGGGTGCGCTGCCACTCCCGGGCGAGCAGTTGCGTCACCTCCTCTGCAAAGGCCGCGAAGGTGGCGCTCTCGCCCACGTCCAGAGCCAGGGCATGGGCCCGAACGCCGAGGGCGCGGGCCTGGGTCACCACCGCCTCCGCCTCTGCGGCCTGGCTGCGATAGGTGATGATGAGGTCGACGCCTTTGGCGGCGAGGGCCAGGGCCCCGTGCTTGCCAAGGCCGCGGCTGGCCCCGGTGATGAGGGCGATGGGTCTGGTCATGGTATGACTCCTGTCAGGGTGGCGGACACAGGCTCGATACGAGCCGACCGGATCACTGTATTGTTCCTTTTAAACTGGATAAATAGCGTGATAATAGAATCACTGTTCCGTTAATCGAGACAATCAGGCCATGGATCAACTGGATGCGATGAGAGCCTTCGTGCGGGTTGCCGAGCTGGAGAGTTTTACCCGCTGCGCCGAGCAGACGGGCATCCCCAAGGCGACCCTCTCTGCCGCCATCCGTCGGCTGGAGGAGCGCATGGGGACCCGGCTCCTGCTGCGTACCACGCGGCGGGTGCAGCTCACCACGGACGGCCAGCTCTGCTATGCCAGATGCCGGGAGCTTTTGGCGGACATGGAGGAGTTTGACGGCCTGTTTCGCCAGGGGGGGCAGATCTCGGGACAACTGCGGGTCGACATGCCAAGCCGGATGGCCCGTCACCTGGTGATCCCGGCCCTGCCGGACTTTCTGGCGCAGCATCCCGCCCTGCAACTGATGCTGAGCAGCACGGACAGGCGGGTGGATCTGGTGCGCGAGGGGTTTGACTGCGTGGTGCGGGTCGGGGCGCTTGAGCCCTCCAGCCTGGTGGCCAGGCCCCTTGGTCACTATCGCCAGATCAACTGTGCCAGCGCAGGCTACCTGGCTCGCCACGGGGTGCCCCGCACCCTTGGGGATCTGGCGGGCCACCGGCTGGTGCACTATGGTTCCGGGTTTGGTGCCGGGCAGGGGCGCAGCGAGCCCGGCTTTGAATACCTGGCGGAAGATGGCCACCGCGCCCTGCTGCCCATGGCGGGGGCCCTCATGGTCAATGACAGCGAGACCTACCTGGCGGCGGCGCTGGCGGGGCTTGGCATCATCCAGATGCCGCGGGTGGGGGTCGAATCCCTGCTCGCGGGGGGCGAGCTGGTGAGCATCCTGCCCCAGTGGCAGCCGCCGCCGCTCCCCATCCACGCCCTCTATGCCCATCGCCGCCAACTGGCCCCCAGGGTCCAGCTCTTCATCCACTGGCTGGCGGGGTTGCTCGCCGCCCATCTCGGGGGCGCCTCAGAGGCGGCTGCGCCTTGAGCGAAACTCCCTCGGCGAGAGGGCAAACTCCTCGCGAAAGAAGCGGGTAAAGCTGCTCTGGCGGGCAAAACCCAGGCGCTCCCCCACTGTCTGCAGGGGGAGGGCGGGATCCTGCAACAGGCGGCAGGCCTCCTCCCGGCGCACCCGCTCCAGCAGGCCCGAGAAGTGGCACCCTTCCTCCCGCAGATGGCGGTTGAGGGTCCAGCGGGTCAGTTTGAGGTGCTCGCACACCCCATCGAGCAGAGAGGAGGCCTCGGCGCTCTCTTGCCACAGCTGCTGGCGGATGAGTGTCATCACCCTGTCCCGGTAGCGGCTGCTTGGGCGAAGCTGGGCCATCTGCCGGTCGAGCTCCCCGAGCAGCAGGGGTTGCAGGGGCAGGTTGCACTGCCCGTGGGCGAGATCGAGCAAGGCGGCGGGAAAGCGCAGCTCGAAGTCCGCCCCCTGTTGCAACCGCCCTTCCAGCCAGCCTGCCAGCTCACGCCACAGCCTGGGGCGTACCGGGGTGGGCAGCACCAGCAGCCCCTGGCCCGGGTGGTAGAACTGGAGCAGGGCATAGAGGTGGCAGAGGTTGGCCAGGCTGCTCAGGGCGATGACGTCCGGGTGATCGGACTCCGAGTGGTAGCTGATCCTGGCCTGCCCCTCTTCTTCTTGCAGGCGGATCTCGTCGCTCTCGCCGATGAGGGGGCGGTAGGCGAGGAAGAAGTGCAGGGCCTGGCGAAGGGTGGCGGCGTTGCAGCACAGGCTCGCCAGCGACATGAAGTCGGCAAAGAGGCCAGGGAGGGCGGGGGGCGTCCAGTCGAGGGCCAGATCCACGTGGGGGGCTGCCCCGGCCAGCAGCCGGAAGTGGCGCCCGGTGTCGAGCCGCCCCTGGGGGATCAGCAGCTCTTCGTGAGCGATGCCGCAGGGGTGCAGGAGGGCAGCAGGATCCCGCCCGCGGGCCTGCCAGTGGTTGAGGCAGTGCAGGGCAATCCGGTTGGAGACGGTCTTCACGGCAAAAATCCTTGTCAGCGGTGGCCCACCATCATCGGCCAACGGCGGCGGATTGCCGTGAGCCAGCGCCGCTTTCATGTTTCAGATTTGTAACCAAGGGTAACCCTGCAACCCTTTTCACACTTTTCAATCCTGCTCCCAACCGGCAACTTCCTGCACCCGACGGGCAAGTGAGAGGGGCCGCTTTTGCATAGAGTGGCGACTCCTACACACACAAGGAAGATAACAACAATGAAACACCACTCGCTCTCCCGAACCCGTGTCGCCCTCGCCATCGGGGCCCTGCTGCTGGCAGGGTGCAACGACAACGATTCCACCCCCAAGCCCGAGCAGCCCGTTCTGGGCCACCGCACCGTCACCCTCATCGAGCAGGACGGCCTGCAATTCAAGGATCTCGATGGCAGCGGCACCCTGACCCCCTACGAGGACTGGCGCCTCGGCGCCGCCGAGCGGGCCCGGGATCTGGTGGGCAGGCTCACCCTGGCCCAGAAGGCAGGGCTGATGATGCACGGCACCCTGGTGCTGGACGGGGCGGGGCGGGTGAACCTCGCGGCCATGGACAAGATGCTGCGCGAGGACGGGGTCAACACCTTCATCACCCGCATGGCCGGTGATCCGGCGGCCATCGCCGCAGACAACAACACCCTGCAGGCCCTGCTGGAAGGGGTGGGATTCGGCATCCCCATGACGGTGAGCACGGATCCCCGCAACCACTTCACCCATGATCCGAACGCCACCAGCATCGGTGCCGGGGCCTTCTCCCAGTGGCCCGAGACCCTGGGGCTGGCCGCCATCGGCGATGCTGCCCTGGTGCAGCGCTTTGGCGACATCGCCCGTCAGGAGTACCGTGCCGTCGGCATCCACGAGGCCCTCTCGCCCCAGGCGGATCTCGCGACCGAGCCGCGCTGGGGCCGCATCAACGGCACCTTCGGGGAAGACAACCTGCTCGCCAAGTCCCTGGTCAAGGCCTACATCGAGGGCTTCCAGCAGGGGAGCGAGGGGATAGGCAAGGAGAGCGTGGTCACCGTGGTCAAGCACTTCGCCGGGGCCGGTCCCCAGAAGGACGGGCTGGATGCCCACAACCCCTGGGGCAAGGAGCAGGTCTACCCCGGCGGCCAGTTTGCTTACCACCTGGTGCCCTTCGAGGGTGCCTTCGAGGCCAGGGTGGCCGCCGTGATGCCCTATTACGCCATGCCCCTGGGCCTGACCCAGGATGGGCAGCCCGTCGAGGAGGTGGGGTTTGGTTTCAACCGCCAGATCATCACGGATCTGTTGCGGGGCCACTTCAAGTTTGACGGCGTGGTGCTGAGCGACTGGGGCATCGTCAATGACTGTGACAGCCGCTGCGAGCAGGGGCTGACCCAGGATGAAGTCAATGCCGGGGTGAGCCCCTGGACCGTGCCCTTTGGCATGTCCTGGGGCGTGGAGAAGCTCACCAAGGCCGAGCGTTATGCCAAGGCCATCGACGCCGGGGTGGATCAGTTCGGTGGCGTGGAAGATCCGGCTCCCCTGCTGGCGGCGGTGCAGAGCGGTCTGGTGACCGAGGCGGCCATCACCACTTCGGCCGAGCGGATCCTGGCCCAGAAGTTTGCCCTCGGGCTCTTCGAGAATCCCTATGTGGATGCCGAGGCCGCGGTGGCCCTGGTGGGCAAGGCCGAGTTCCAGCAGGAGGCCCAGGCCGCCCAGGCGGCGTCTCACGTGCTGCTGAAGAACGAGGGGGCCCTGCTGCCGCTGAAGGCGGACGGCAAGCGGGTCTATCTGCACAATGTCAACGCCGAGGTGGCCAGGGCCAACGGCTATACGGTGGTGACGAACCTGGCCGACGCGGAGCTTGCCATCGTGCGGGTCAACGCCCCGGGCGAGCAGGACCCCCGCTTCCCGTTTGGCAGCATCCACTTCGGCCAGCTCGGCTTTGCCAGCAATGCTCAGGTGGTGCAGGAGACGGCCCACGAAGGGGTCTACCGCGGCGCGGATGACTATGCCGCCATCCAGGCCATCGAGCAGGCCGGGGTGCCCCTGGTGCTCTCCGTCTATCTGGACAGGCCCGCCATCCTGACCGAGGTGGCCCCGGCGGCCCGGGTGCTGCTCGCCAACTTCGGCGCCCTGGATCAGGCCCTGTTCGATGTCATGAGCGGCACCCAGAAGGCACGTGGCAAGCTCCCCTTCGAGCTGCCCTCGAGCTGGCAGGCGGTGCTGGCCCAGTCCCCGGACGTGGCCAAGGACTCACAAAGCCCGCTCTATCCCTACGGGGCCGGTCTGGCCTATTGACGGACAGGGATGTTCTGTCTCTCATCAAGGCGCCTTCGGGCGCCTTTTCCATTGCCCCCATCGACAATCCCGGTTTGGCGCAAGGGGTTGGCTTGGGCATAATGGCGCCCCGGCAACGGGTGCGGTGGCCAGTGTGGCAGGCACCCGGTCACAGTGCACAGGAGATGAGATGAAATTTATCGGAGCCCACGTCAGTGCGGCGGGCGGGGTGGAAAACACCATCGCCCGGGCCAAAGCCATCGGGGCCAACGCCTTCGCCCTGTTTACCAAGAATCAGCGCCAGTGGCAGGCGGCGCCCCTCTCCGAGGCCAGTATTCGCGCCTTCAAGGCCGCCTGCGAGAAGGAGGGCTTTCGTCCCGAGCAGATCCTGCCCCACGACAGCTACCTCATCAACCTGGGTCATCCCGACCCCGACGCCCTCGCCAAGTCCCGGGATGCGTTTCTGGACGAGATGAAGCGCTGCGAGCAACTGGGGCTGTGCTACCTGAACTTCCACCCGGGCAGCCATCTCAAGCAGATCCCCGAGGCGGTGAGCCTCAAGCTCGTGAGCGAGTCCATCAACTGGGCGCTGGAGCGCAGCGAAGGGGTGACGGCGGTGATCGAGAATACCGCCGGCCAGGGCACCAACCTCGGCTGGTCGTTCGAGCACCTGGCCACCCTCATCGACGGGGTAGAGGACAAGAGTCGGGTCGGCGTCTGCTTTGACACCTGCCACGCCTTCGCCGCCGGTTACGATCTGCGTACCCCCGAGGGGTGCGAGGCGGTGTTTGCCGACTTCGACCGCATCGTGGGGTTCGAGTACCTCAAGGGGATGCATATCAACGGCGCCAAGTGTACCTTCGGTAGTCGGGTCGACCGTCACCACAGCCTGCGGGAGGGCAACCTCGGCGAGGCGGTGTTCCACCACATCATGAACGACGACCGTTTCGACGGCATCCCGCTTATCCTCGAGACCATCGACGAGTCCATCTGGGGCGAGGAGTTAAGCTGGCTGCGCAGCCTGGCCGGGAGCCCGCGCCCGGCGTGATGCCGGGGTCCACCATTGGGTAGCAAGGAGAGACGATGCACGACGAGACAAGGGCGCCCCTGCGCTTTGGCATTGCCGGGGCGGGGGCCATCGCCCGGCGTTTTTGCCGCGATGTGAACGGGCACGCCAGGGGAGCCGAGGTGGTGGCCATCGCCGCCCGGGACCAGGGACGGGCGGACGAGTTCGCCCGGGATCTGGGGCTGCCCCACGCCTATGGCAGCTATGAGGCCCTGGCCGCCAGCCCCGAGGTGGAGGCCGTCTATGTGGCGGTCATCCACCCGGAGCACGCGGGCCTGGTGAGGCAGATGCTGCTGGCGGGCAAGCACGTACTGGTGGAAAAACCGGCGGTGACCCGGGTGGCGGATTGGGACGCCCTGGTGGCGCTCGCCCACGCACGGGGCCTGCTGCTGCTCGAGGCCATGAAGGTGATGTGCTTCCCCGCCATGCGCGCCCTGTTGCAGCGCCTGCCCCTGCTGCCGCCGCCGCGCGAGCTGCGGGCGGCGTTCGGTTCGACCCAGCCCAGGGTGGGCAAGCTGTTCGATCCTGCCCTCGACGGCGGCGCCGCCTGGGACGTGGGGGTCTATCCCCTCTGGCTCCATGCCGCCCTCTGCCATCGGCTGGGGCTGGGCTGCCCCGCCCCCGAGGTGACGCTGACGCGGGCTCCGGGGGAGGTGGATCTCACCGCCAGCTTCACGTTCGATGAGCCGTTTCGGGCCGAGCTCGGGGCCTCCATCATCGAGGATCTCGAGCGGGAAGCGTCCTTGTCCGGGGAGGGGTGGCGCCTGGTCATCGAGGGCAAGTGGTGGAATCCCCAGCACATTCGCTGGCAAGGGGGGCCTGCCCCCGTCATCTGGCCGGCGGACATCTATCTGCCGGTGGAGGGGGGCGGCATGCAGCACGAGGCGGATCACTTCGCCGATTGCCTGCGCCACCGGCTGCTGGACTCCCCCTGGGTGCCCCAGGCCGTGACCCGGCAGGTGCTCGGCTGGATTGAAGGGGGACTCGCCGGCTGAGGCCGGGGAAGGGCTGAGGGTCGAGGGGAGCATCGGCTGAACGACAAGGGCGCCAATGGCGCCCTTGTCGTATCCGAAGGGGTTCTCACGCCAGGGTCTGGGCGCGGCAGAAGGCCAGGAAGCGGCGCAGGGCGACGGAGTGGAACTTCTGCTTGTGCCAGACGAGGGAGAGCTGGCGGGGGAAGCGGCGACTCGGGGTGAGGGCCACCAGGCGCCCCTGTGCCAGCCGGTCCGCCACCGCGAGGCGGGAGATGAAGGAGATGCCGAGCCCCTTCTCCACCGCCAGCATCACCGCCTCCAGGGTATTGAGCTCTATCCCCGCCTGCCAGCGGGGCAGGTGGGGCTGGAGCTGCTGCTCGAACTGCTCGCGGCTGCCGGATTGCGCCTCGCGCAGCACCCAGGTTTCCCCGGCAAGCCGGCGCAGGGGCAGCTCGAGCTGATCCGCCAGGGGGTGACCGGGGGCGGCGATGATGAGCATCTCGTCCTCCAGCCAGGGTTCGCTCACCAGGTCCGGGTGGTGGTTCTCCCCCTCGATGAGGGCGAGATCCAGCTCGAAGTGGGCGAGGGCATGGCACAGGAGGTGGGTGTTGGCGATGGTGACCCTGGGGGCGGCTCCCAGCTCCTGGGCCCCCTCCGCCAGCAGGGCGGGCAGCAGGTAGTTGCCGATGGTCTGGCTGGCCCCGAGGTGCAGCTGGCCGCTCGGCTCGGCATCGGGGCTGAAGAGCTGCTCTATCTCCTGCATCCGGGTCAGCAGCTCCTCGGCGGCCGGTTGCAGCAGGCGCCCCTCGCTGTTGAGCTGAAGCCTCGGGTGCACCCGGTCGAACAGGGGCGTGGCGAGCTGGCGCTCCAGCTCCTGCAGCGACTGGGAGACGGCCCCCTTGCTCAGGCAAAGTTCATTGGCGGCGCCCCCCAGGTTGCCGTGGCGGGCGATGGTGGCAAACACCTTGAGTTGTTGCAGGGTGAGCTTCATATCGTTTGATTTTCCTAAACGCTAAGTTCAATTCATTTAGATATCGTAAACGATAGACCCCCTTTATCCTATGCCCATCGTCATCATCAAGAGGGTATTCGCCATGATCGCAAGAACCCGCCGCTCCCTGGCCGCCGCCCCGACCCCCATGGCCGGTCTGGCTCTGGGGATCGCCAGCCTCGGCTGGTGCTGGGAAAATGCCGGTCAGTTCGATGGCCGTCTGCAACTGCTGGGGGCCGCCATCGCCGCCGTGCTGCTCCTCGTCCTGACCTTCAAGTTTCTGATCCACCCGCGCCTGCTGTGGCAGGATCTCGCCCATCCCGTGGTGGGCAGCGTGGTGCCCACCTACGCCATGGGGACCATGGTGGTCTCCAAGGCGGTCGGCCTGCTCGCCCCGACCCTGGGGCAGGGGCTCTGGCTGTTTGCGGTCATCATCCACCTCGTCTTCCTCGCCACTTTCGTCTGGCACAGGGCCAGAGCGTTCGAAATCCATCACATGGTGCCGAGCTGGTTTGTGCCGCCGGTGGGGATCATCGTGGCTGACGTGGCCTACCCGGGCGGTCCCTTCGCATCCCTGGCCACCGGCCTGCTCTGGTTCGGCATGGCCTGCTACGGCCTGATGCTGCCGCTGATGCTCTATCGCCTCATCTTCAGCCACGAGGTGCCGGATGCCGCCAAGCCCACTATCGCCATCCTGGCCGCCCCGGCGAGCCTGTCGCTGGCCGGCTACCTCACCGTGAGCCAGGATCCCTCCCTGCTGCTGGTGGCGGTGCTGCTCGGGATCGCCGTGCTGATGACCGGCATCATCTACCTGGCCTTCATCAAGCTGCTGCGCCTGCCGTTCTCGCCGGGTTACGCCGCTTTCACCTTCCCCCTGGTGATCGGGGCCACCGCCCTGTTCAAGGTGAGTCACCTGCTGTCGCAGTGGCCGGAGGCGGCCCGCTATGCCGAGCAGCTCCATCAGCTGGCCTATCTGGAGCTGGGGGTGGCCACCCTGGTGGTGGGTTACGTGGCCCTGCGTTACCTGATGTTCTTCCTGCCGGCGGTGCAGGATGACCTGCCGGGGCAGCCCGCACGCCGCTAGGCACAAGGTTTTCATCCCCCCTCGTCATCGACCCCGCCCGTGCGGGGTCTGCCGTTCGTGATGCAGTGACACAGAGGGGAATCAAATGAAGCAGATTAATTTTGTCAATCCGTGAAGTGGCTTAAATAGTTGCCCATACAGGCGACATTCAGTTGGCGTTAACTGGTAATACCTGTCACGATGCGCGCCACTTTATCTTCCCATTGTTTTGTCGTGCCCCATGTCCTCATCTGATCCCGTGTTTGACGCCCGATTCCAGCCTCGTCTGCTGCACCCCCGTTACTGGTTGAGCTGGCTCGCCCTCGGCGCCATCGGTGTGCTCGCCTTCGTGCCCCCGCGCTGGCGGGATCGCCTGGCCGATGCTCTGACGCCCCTGGTATGCGCCATCTCGAAGAAGCAGATCTACATCGCCAGGACCAACCTCGCCATCTGCTTCAAGGAGAAGAGCGAGGCCGAGCGGGAGGCCATCCTGATGACCTCCATCCGGGTCGGCCTCAAGAGCCTGCTGGGCTTTGGCGAGTTCACCTGGCGCAGCCCCGCCCACGTGATGGGGCGGATCCAGGTCAGCGGCTGGGAACATATCGAGGCGGAGCAGGCCGCTGGCCGACCGGTGATCCTGGTGGTGCCCCACAGCTGGCCCATCGACGCGGCGGGCTACTACTTTGCCCAGCGGGGCCTGCCCATGTGCACCATGATGAAGAGCGCCCGCAACCCGGTGTTCGACTGGCACATCAACGGCGCGCGGGCCCGGCACGGCTGCCGCGTCTATGAGCGCAGCGCCGGCATCAAGCCGGTGATCAAGGCGGTGAAATCCGGTCTGAGCTTCTTCTATCTGCCGGATCAGGATCACGGCCGGGAGGCAAGCCTGTTCGCCCCCTTCTTCAACCACCCCAAGGCGACGTTGCCGGCCCTGCCACGGCTGGTGAAGCTGACCGGCGCCCGGGCCCTGCCGGTGCTGGCCTGCTATGACGAGCAGGCGCACGGCTACCGGTTGGAGGTCGAGGCTCCCTACGCCGACTACCCGAGCGGGGATCTGATGGCGGATACCTGCCGCATGAACGACAGCGTGGAGCGCCAGCTCTGCCGCCACCCGGGCCAGTACATGTGGTTCCTCAAGATCTTCGACACCCGTGAGGATCAGGTGGGGCCGGATGGCCTCTACGAAGAGGGGATCCGGCGCATCCGCCGGGGCCTTGCTCCTCACCCCTGAGCCTTGCGCTCACCCGGTGCAAAAATGTGGCCCCAAGCGGGCCACTTTTTATTTCTAACTTGTCTGATCAGTGACTTGGCGCGGGGGCGCTGTGCAGGGCAGGGTAGAAAAAGTTGTCAGGATCACTAAAATGACGCTCTGTTTTGATGATTCGATGGCGACCATGTCCGCACAAGATCCGGTGTTTGACACCTCTTTTCATCCGCGCCTGCTGCACCCCCGTCTGTGGGGCAGCTGGCTGGCCGTCGCTCTGCTCTCCCTGCTGGCCTGGGTGCCGGCAAGGGCACGGGACAAGCTGGCCGACTACCTGGCCCCCCTGCTGCTGCGCGTCTCCAGGAAGCAGGCCTACATCGCCGACACCAACCTCAAGATCTGCTTCCCCCATCTCGACGAGGCGGGCCGTCAGGCCCTGCTGCTGAAATCCATCCGGGTGGGGCTCAAGACCTTCCTGGGCTTTGGCGAGCTGACCTGGCGCAGCCCCGACTTCCTCAAGGGGCGCGTCAAGGTGAGCGGCTGGGAGCACGTGGAGGCGGAGCGGGCAGCCGGTCGCCCCATGATCTTCGTGGTGCCCCACACCTGGGCGGTGGACATGATTGGCCGCTACTTCCCCCTCCAGGGGATCAAGATGTGCACCATGATGAAAAGCCCCAAGGATGCGGTGTTCGACTGGTACATCAACCGCGAGCGCAGCAAGGGTGGGCGTATCTACGAGCGCAGCGTCGGCATCAAGCCCGCCATCAAGGCCCTGCGCAGCGGCGACAGCTTTTTCTATCTGCCGGATCAGGATCACGGCCGGGAGGCGAGCCTCTTCGTGCCCTTCTTCAACCACCCCAAGGCGACCCTGCCGGCCCTGCCCAAGCTGGTGAAGCTGACCGGTGCCCGCGCCGTGCCCATTCTGGCCTGCTACGACGAGGACGAGGGGTGCTACCGGCTGGAGATCGAGGCGCCGTTCGATCCTTATCCCACCGCGGATCTGGTGGCGGACGTCAACCAGATGAACCGCATGGTGGAGCAGCAGCTTGGCCGCTTCCCCGAGCAGTACATGTGGTTTCTCAAGATCTTCGAAACCCAGGAGCACGATCAGGGCGAGGACGGTCTCTACGAGGCGGGGATCCGCCGCATCCGCCAGGGGCTGCCACCGGAACCTTGATCGACACGGCCCCCTTGCGGGCCGTTTCTGACAGGGGTGGCAGGCCACCAGCAAACAGGTGCAAACAAGGTGCAAATAGGGTAAAAGGGCGGTCATGAAAATTCCAAATCGAATCCAACCTCTGGTTGATGACGGCCTGGTGGACGATGTCATCAGCCGGCTGATGAGCGGCAAAGAGGCCGACGTCTATGTGGTGCGCTGCGGCGACGAGATCCGCTGCGCCAAGGTCTACAAAGAGGCGTCAAAGCGCAGCTTCAAGCAGGCCGTGGTCTATCAGGAAGGGCGGCGGGTACGCAGCAGCCGCGATGCCCGCGCCATGGAGAAGGGCTCCAAGTACGGTCGCAAGCAGCACGAAGAGGTGTGGCAGAACACCGAGGTGGATGCCCTGTTCAAGCTGGCGGCGGCCGGGGTGCGGGTGCCCAGGCCCTATGTCTGCCTCGATGGCGTGCTGCTGATGGAGCTCATCACCGACGCCGACGGCAACGTCGCTCCCCGTCTCAACGACGTGGCCCTGACCCGTGAGCAGGCTCTGGTGGATCATGGCAAGGTGATCCGCTACGTGGTGCGCATGCTCTGCGCCGGGCTCATTCACGGGGATCTCTCGGAGTTCAACGTGCTGGTGGACGAAGAGGGGCCCGTCATCATCGACCTGCCCCAGGTGGTGGATGCCGCCGCCAACAACCAGGCCAGGGCCATGCTGGAGCGGGATGTCGACAACATGCGCAACTACTACGGCATGTATGCCCCCGAGCTGCTCAAGACCCGGTATGCCCGGGAGATGTGGTCCTTGTTCGAGGATGGCAAGCTGGGCCCCGAGACCGAGCTCACCGGCCTGTTCGAAGAGAGCCGGGAGGCCATCGATCTGGATGGCGTGCTGCACGAGATAGAGAGTGCCCAGGAGGAGGCCATGGCCCGCCGGGCCAGGTTGCAGGCGGAGCAGGAAGAGGAGTCCTGACGGGCCTTCATTCCAATCAAAAAGAGCGCCATGGGCGCTCTTTTGTTTTGGACCCTGGCTCAGAGCCCGGTCAGGGGTGGCGCCTTGAGACGGGGCCCCTGGTAACCCGTCACCTCGCCAAAGCGCGGATGACCGCTCTCCCAGTCGGCGGCGGCGGTGCGAATGGCCTCCTTGTCGACGCTCACGAAGTTCCACCAGATCTGCAGCGGTTTGGGCAGGGGCTCGCCGCCGATGAGCAGCAGCCGGGCGCCCGGGCGCAGGGTCAGCGCCACCTCCCGGTTGCCGGGGGGCAGGTAGAGCAGCTGCTCCGGGGCCAGGGCCTCCCCTGCGACGATGGTCTCCCCCGCGAGGGGAAAGAGGCCGTGCTCGAAGGCGGGATCCAGGGGAAGGGTGATCTCGCCTCCCTCGGGGGCGTGCAGATCCAGCCCCAGAATGGGGGAGAAGTGCAGGGTGGGGGCGCGCCGGCTGCCGTGCTCGCCGATGAGCAGAGTGAGGGTGATCTCCCCTTGCTGCCAGCGGGGGAGCGTCGGGTAGTGATCGAAGCGGGGCGGGGTATGCTGATCCGCCTCTGGCAGGGCTATCCAGAGCTGGGCGGCGTGCAGATCGGGCTGGTTCGGGACCGACTCCTCCGTGTGGGCGATGCCCCGTCCTGCGGTCATCAGGTTCACCTGGCCCGGACGGATCACCTGCTTGCTGCCCAGGCTGTCCCGGTGGAGGATCTCCCCCTCCAGCATCCAGGTGAAGGTCTGCAGGGCGATGTGGGGGTGGGGCCCCACATCCATGCCGGGGGCGCCGGGGGCAAAGCGGGTCGGGCCGATATGATCGAGAAAACACCAGGGCCCGATGGTGCGCCGCTCCTTGACCGGGATGGCGCGAGCCACCGGGATGCCGCCCACATCGGTGAGGCGGGAGGCAATGCGTTGCCACTGTTGTGTCATGGGGTGCTCCTTGTCGAGGAAAAGGTTGGCGCGCGCAGGCCGCAGCGTCTGCCGGAAGTTGGACATGCCGTCTCGCCCGGTGCCTGTGAGTGATGCCGAGGTTACTATGCCCCAATCCGGCGCCGGATGGCAAAGACGGGGCACAGCGCCTGCCCTGAGGGCCCAGCCCGGCAATTGCAGCCGGGTACTGTATGAACGTACAATAGTCCCATCCCACTCTTGAGCCCGACCACCTGCATGACCGACATCCAGCCCCTCCCTCCCGTGACCCCGCCGCTCGACGGCTTCATCCTGACCCGCCATGGTCGGGATGTGCAGGGGCGTACCGAGATCGTGATGTGGCTCTGGAGCGCACAGGGACCGGTACGGGTGGTGGTGCCGGGGCAGGAGCCGGTCTTCTTCCTCCCGGAACGCCACCTGGAGGAGGCGGCAGAGCTTTTCAAGGGGGCCGGGGTGAGGGGGCGTTTTCGCCGCCTCCCCATGCACACCTTCGAGGGGAGCCGGGTGGTGGGCTGCTACTTTGCCACCCTGAGCGCCTTCCACCGCGCCATCGAGCTGCTGCTCATCCGCGGATTGGAGCACTTCGAGGCGGATGTCCGCCTGCCCGAGCGCTTTCTCATGGAGCGCTTCATCACCGCCGGGATGCGCTTTGACGGCAAGGCGAGGCGAAAGGGGGGCAGGCAGGGTTACTGGGAGGTAAACGAGGCGCGCTGTGCGCCGCAGGCGGTGACGCCGACCCTCTCCTGGGTCTCCCTGGACGTGGAGTGCGCCATGGATGGCACTCTCTTCTCGGTGGGGCTTCATAGCGAAGAGGACGCGCGGGTCATCATGATTGGTGCCCCGGAGCCGGACTCGCAGGACTGGGAGACCCCCGTCGAGTGGGTGGCGGACGAGCCAGCCCTGCTCGGTGCCCTGGAGGGCTGGTTCAGCCTGCACGATCCCGATCTCGTCATCGGCTGGAACGTGGTGAATTTCGACTTTCGCCTGCTGCTGCGCCGCGCCGAACTCCACAAGCGGCGGCTGCGGCTCGGGCGCGGGCGGGAGCTCTGCTTCTGGCGCTCGTCCCGAAACGACCCCCAGAGCGGCAACGTCATCATCCCGGGGCGCATGGTGCTGGACGGCATCGATACCCTCAAGAGCGCCACCTGGCAGTTCCCGAGCTACAGCCTGGATGCGGTGGCGAGCGAGCTGCTCGGGCGGGGCAAGGACATCGAGGACGTGGCCAACCGGGGGGAGAAGATCACCGAGCTGTTCCACTCCGACAAGGAGGCGCTGGCCCGCTACAACCTGGAAGATTGCAGGCTGGTGTGGGAGATCTTCGATTTCTGCCACCTCATCCCCTTCGCCATCGAGCGCGCCTCCCTCACCGGTCTTGAGCTCGACCGGGTGGGCGGGTCGGTGGCGGCGTTCACCAACCTCTATCTGCCACGGCTGCACCGCGGTGGCTATGTGGCGCCCAACCTGCCGGCAGACGGCGGGCTCGCAAGCCCCGGCGGCTATGTGATGGACTCCAAGCCGGGGCTCTATCGCCACGTGCTGGTGCTCGACTTCAAGAGCCTCTATCCCAGCATCATCCGCACCTTCTGCATCGACCCCATGGGGCTGGTGGAGGGGCTCAAACACCCGGATAACGCCATTCCAGGCTTTCGCGGCGCCCTGTTCTCCCGAACCCGCCACTTCCTGCCGGATCTCATCGCCACCCTCTGGGCGGCGCGGGATCGGGCCAAGGCCGCCAGTAACAAGGCCCTCTCCCAGGCCATCAAGATCATCATGAACTCCTTCTACGGGGTGCTGGGGTCGGGGGGCTGCCGCTTCTATGACCCGAGGCTCGCCTCCTCCATCACCTTGCGGGGCCACGGCATCATGCAGCAGACCCGGGAGTGGATAGAGGCAGAAGGGTTCGAGGTGATCTATGGGGACACCGACTCCACCTTCGTGCACCTGGGGAGCGATATCCGTCTCGAACAGGCGGACGAGATTGGCCAGCGACTGGCGAAGATGATCAACGACAACTGGGCCGCGCTGATAAGGCGGGAGTTCGACCTGCCGAGCCATCTGGAGATCCAGTACGAGACCCACTACCGCCGTTTCCTGATGCCCACCATTCGCGGGCTGGAGAAGGGGAGCAAGAAACGCTATGCGGGACTGGTGGGCGAAGGGGAAGGGGAGCACCTGGTGTTCAAGGGGCTGGAGACGGTGCGCACCGACTGGACACCCCTTGCCAAGGCATTCCAGACCCGGCTCTACGAAATGGTGTTCCACGACCAGGATCCCAGCAGTTATGTGCGCACCATGGTGGACGAGACCCGGGCCGGCCGTCACGACGATCTGCTCATCTACCGCAAGCGGCTGCGCCAGAAACTCGAGGAGTATCAGAAGAACGTGCCGCCCCATGTGCGGGCGGCGCGCCTGGCGGATGAGGAGAATCTGCGCCGCGGCCTGCCCCAGCGTTATCAGCACAGGGGCACCATCGCCTACCTGATGACCCTGAACGGCCCCGAGCCTTTGGAGTACCGGCGCAGCGCCGTCGACTACGAGCACTACATCGACAAGCAGCTCAGGCCCATCGCCGACGCCATCCTTCCCTTTGTGGGGGAGTCGTTCGAGCGGATCTGCGGCCAGCAGCTCGATCTCTTCTGACGAAGCGAGGTAAACGCGGCGGCCATGGCACGACAATGGCGGCCCGTGGGCCAGAGGGGACAGGAGGCAGATGACGGGGGAGAGCGGATGTCAGAGCCGACCAATGCAAAAAGCCCGCTATCAAGCGGGCTTTTCAAATCTGGTGCGTCCTAGTGGATTCGAACCACCGACCCCCACCATGTCAAGGTGATGCTCTAACCAGCTGAGCTAAGGACGCAGGGTGCGCAAGGCGACTTTGTGTGTCATTGCAGGGGAGTGGTGGGTTTAATTGGATTCGAACCAACGACCCCTACCATGTCAAGGTAGTGCTCTAACCAACTGAGCTATAAACCCACATCTGTGTTCAACCGGATTCGAACCAACGACATTGCCTACGCCATGTCAAAGTACTGTTCTAACCGACTGAGCTTTAGACCCACATCAAATTCATATCTGCAATTTATTCAAACTGTTATGGTGCGTCCTAGTGGATTCGAACCACCGACCCCCACCATGTCAAGGTGATGCTCTAACCAGCTGAGCTAAGGACGCATAACAGGATTTCGTGATGGTGCGTCCTAGTGGATTCGAACCACCGACCCCCACCATGTCAAGGTGGTGCTCTAACCAGCTGAGCTAAGGACGCATCACGAAAAGTGGTGGGTTTAATTGGATTCGAACCAACGACCCCTACCATGTCAAGGTAGTGCTCTAACCAACTGAGCTATAAACCCACTTCATAAACCGGATTGAAAACCCGTTTTATCCCGCCAGCATTGCTGGCGTGGTCGGCATACTACCCATGGCCCCCAGGGCTGTCAACAAGGGACACGCACAAAGGAGACTGTTTGCCCAGTTCTTGCGCAGCCTGTTGATTTTACAGGCGAGCTTGCCACCGGGCAGGGTCACTTTCCTTGCTATTGCGCCCGGGACAGGGCGGTGCAGGCCGCGGGGCTCGCGAAGCGGCCATAGATGACGCGAAGGCGCGCTCCCAGCATCAGGGCGGCACTGGTCAACCCGACGATGAAGCCGACCCAGAAGCCCTGGGGCCCCATGCGCGGCACCACCCAGTCGGTCAGTCCCAGGATCATGCCGGTGGGCAGTCCCATGCCCCAGTAGGCGACGATGGTGACGTAGAAGATGGCCTGGGTGTCCTTGTAGCCGCGAAGGGCCGCCGCCGCGACCACCTGCACCGAATCGGAGATCTGGTAGATGGCGGCGAAGAAGAGCAGGGTGGCGGCGAGGCCGATTACCTGCATATCGTCGGTGTAGATCCCCGCGATGGGCTCGCGCAGCAGCACGGTGAGAGCGGCGGTGGCAGCGGCCACCCCCATGCCCAGCATCAGGCCGGTGCGGGCGGCGACCCTGGCCTGATCCGGCTGGCCTTCCCCTATGTTGTGACCGACCCGGATGGTCACGCCGACACCAATGGACAGCGGCAGCATAAAGACCAGGCTGGAGAAGTTGAGCGCTATCTGGTGGCTCGCTACCGTCTCCGCGCCGAAGGGCGCCAGCATCAGGGCGACCACGGTAAACAGGGTCACCTCGCAGAAGATGGCCATGGCGATGGGAAACCCTAAGCGGAACAGGCGCCAGATCCGGCTGCCGTTGGGGCGCGCAAGCTGGGCGAAGAGGTTGATCTTCTGGAAGTGGGAAGAGAACTTCACATAGAGGATCATCGCCAGCAGCATGGCCCAGAGCACGATGGCGGTGGCCACGCCGCAGCCGACCCCGCCGAGTTTCGGCATGCCGAAGTGGCCGTGGATGAAGATGTAGTTCGCGGGGATATTGACCGCGAGCCCCACGAAACCGATCACCATGGTCGGCATGGTGTGGGAGAGCCCCTCGCTGAAGTTGCGCAGCACCTGGAACAGCACGAAGGCGGGCAGCCCCCAAAGGATGGCGTGCAGGTAGCCGGCAGTCTTGGCCGCCATGACGGGATCCACGTCCATGAACTGCAGCGCCAGGGGGCTGAAGTAGAGCGCCACCATGGCGATGGGCGTCACCATCAGTGCCAGCCAGAAGCCCTGGTGCACGGCGGGGCGCACCTCGTCTTGTTTGCGGGCGCCGTTGAGCTGGGAGACGATGGGAGTGAGGGCCATGATGATGCCCTGCACCAGCAGGATGACCGGCAGCCAGAAGCTGGAAGCCACCGACACGGCGGCCAGATCCACGGCGCTCACCTGTCCCGCCATCACGGTATCGACGAAGTTCATGGCGATCTGGGCCACCTGGGCTACCAGTATGGGGCTGGCTAGACGAATAAGCTGCCTCGCCTCGGACCAATAACGTTGCACTGACACCTCCGAGTGGATCAGATAAAAGAGAAAGAGCGGGTAAGAGAGATGGGCTTTTGCCTCCTCGTCCTGAGGAGACAAAATGCGGGGGTGTCATTCTAGCCTGAAAAACCGCCAACGGGGAAGGTCGGCGGCGTAGTTTGACCCGGTGATCAGGCGTCCTCGTGATCGCTGATCAGCAGGTTGGCGGCGGCATAGGCGGCCTGCTCGCGCAGATCCGCCGGTACCCGCTCGTCGGAGGCCACGGCGTTGAGCGCCCGGATGGTGGCGGCGATGGCCTGGGGCACATAGCCCTGCTCGCCGGAGCCAATCTGGTTGTAGGCGATGCGAATGGCTTCACAGCATTGATATACCTGCATTTTTATTTCCTCGTTAAGCCTGGATTGAATGGGGTCACTATAGCGATCGCGCTCGTCCTTGTCAGCCGGCAGCCTTGTCTTGCACGGTGGCGAGGGGTAACCTGCCGACAAATTTGTCACAGCGTGGAGAGACACATGTTCACCGGCATAGTACAGGGGACCGCCGAACTGGTGGCCATCGAGGCGAAACCCAACTTTCGCACCCATGTGATCCGCATGCCGAGTCCGGCCTGGGGCGAGGGGCTGGCACTCGGGGCCTCCGTGGCCCACAACGGTTGTTGCCTCACCGTCACCCGGGTGGAGGGGGATCTGGTCAGCTTCGATCTGATGCAGGAGACACTGCGCCTCACCAACCTCGGGGAGCTGGTGGTCGGGGACAAGGTCAATGTGGAGCGGGCTGCCCGCTTTGGCGACGAGATCGGTGGTCACGCCATGTCTGGCCACATCATGGGCACGGCGCAGGTGACCTCGGTCATCGACACCCCCAACAACCGCCAGGTGTGGTATCGCCTCGCCCCCGAACTCATGAAATACGTGCTGACCAAGGGGTATATCGGCATCGACGGCATCAGCCTGACCGTGGGTGAGGTACGTGGCAGCGAGTTCTGCGTCAACCTGATCCCCGAGACCCTGGCCCGCACCAACCTTGGCTGGGTCAAGGCCGGCTGGCAGACCAACATCGAGATCGATCCCCAGACCCAGGCCATCGTCGACACGGTGGAGCGGGTGCTGGCGGCGCGCCAGTAACCACCTGAGCGCTGCCCCCAGGGTTCGAAGAGGAGGGCGGCATCACGGGAAAGGCGCCGTCTTGTGGAAGAGGCGCCGCCCCAGAGCCTTGGAGACTTCTCTATGTTTGTCGTGACATTGACCTATGTGAAACCGCTGGCGGAGATCGATGCCCTGATCCCGGCCCACATTGCGTGGCTGGAGCGGCAGTATGCCGCAGGCCATTTTCTGGCATCCGGGCGTCGGGTACCCCGAGTCGGGGGCGTCATACTGGCGCAGGGCGTGAGCCGAGACGCCTTGGAGGCGATGCTGGCAGAGGATCCCTTCAAGCAGGCAGAGGCGGCCGATTATCAGGTGGTGGAGTTTGTTCCGACCATGACGTCGGCGAAGGCGGCGTGCTTGAGGGAAGCGTGACCCAGCCTGACGATGGCACCAAAACAAACGGGACCCACAGGGTCCCGTTTGTTTTTGTCTGTGTCTGGACAGGGGATTCAGAACAGCTGCTCGTCGTCGGCATCCACGAAGAGTTGCAGGCAGTCGCGGGCTTCATCCCGGTGCAGCCGCAGGTGGATGGGGTTGCAGCAGGCCATGCAATCTTCGTAGAACTCCTGATCCCCCTGGCTGGCATCCAGCTCGACCCGGGTGTGGTGGCCGCAGTGGGGGCAGACGATACGCTTGCTGGTGTATTCGATCATGGTGACCTCCTCGGGCCCGTGGGCCGTCTCTGTGCTCCTGCTGATTCTAGTCGCCACAGGGCGGCGCAACCGCGAGCAAGCGCACGTTTATGAGCGGGCTCAAGGGAGGCAGGAGGTCAGTCCGTGTTGCCTACTTGACCCAGCCGGCCAGCATCTCTGCGTTCAGCTCGGCAAGAGAGCGCAGCTCGTGGTTGGCGATGACCAGACGGGGATCGCCGACCAGTGCCGGGTCCGGCACGATCAGCGCCGTCATGGAGGCTGCCTTGGCTGCCAGCAGGCCGGTGAAGCTGTCCTCGATGGCGAGACAGTGCACAGGCTCGACGCCGAGCTTCTCGGCGGCGTGGATATAGACATCCGGGTGGGGTTTGCCAAAGCGCTCCACCTCGGCGGAGTGGACCGCCATGAAACGGTCCTGGATGCCGAGTTTGCCGAGCACCGCCTCGACCATGGCAAACGGTGAGGAGGTGGCGAGCCCGATCTTGAGCCCTTGGGCCTCGATGAGGTCGAGGGCTTCCAGCACCCCGGCCTTGGGCTGCCCCTCTTGCAGGATGAGCGCGATCACCTGATCCAGGATGCGCTGTACCACCTCTTCCTGGCTGGGGCTGCTCCAGGGGCGGATCCGGTACCAGTGGGCCACCAGCTGATCGATGCGCACCCCTATGGTGGAGTTGCAGTCCTCCTCGGTGTGGAAGTGGCCCAGTTCGGCGAAGACGGCCATCTGTGCCCGTTGCCAGAAGGGTTCCGAGTCGATCAGAACACCATCCATATCGAAGATCACGGCAGTTAACATCTTGTACTCCTGACATAGGTGAAGGGGGGATTATAAGCCCGGTGCTTCAATGGGAAAGGGGCAGTCACCTGCCCCTTGCGCCGGATCACGCAGATAAACGTTTGTTTTTGCGTGGTAAAGCGGAGTGCCTAGAACAGTACTTCTACCCGGGCTGCCACCGTCTTGGCTTGCTCCACGGCTTCCTGGCAATCCTGCCCACGGGCGAGCGCCACCCCGAGGCGACGACGACCGGCGATCTCCGGCTTGCCAAAGAGACGCAACTGGGCACCCGGCACCAGGGCCAGTGCCTCGCCAATCCCCTGATAGCGGATATCCTGGCTGTGGCCCTCCCGCAGCACCACGGCAGAGGCGCTCGGGCCGTACTGGGTGATGGTGCCGACGGGCAGCCCCAGGATGGCGCGCACGTGCAGGGCGAACTCGGAGAGATCCTGGGAGATCAGGGTCACCATGCCGGTGTCGTGGGGGCGGGGGGAGACTTCGCTGAACCACACCTCGTCACCCCTGATGAAGAGCTCGACCCCGAACAGACCGTAGCCGCCAAGGGCTTCGACCACCTTGGCCGCCACCTCCTTGGAGCGGGCCAGGGCCAGCTCGCTCATGGCCTGGGGCTGCCAGGATTCGCGGTAGTCGCCATCCTCCTGGCGATGGCCGATAGGCTCGCAGAAGTGGATGCCATCGACGGCGCGCACCGTGAGCAGGGTGATCTCGTACTCGAAAGGAACGAAGCCTTCGACAATCACCTTGCCACGACCGGCACGGCCCCCCTCCTGGGCATAGGTCCAGCTTTCATCCAGCTTGGCGAGATCGCGCAGCAGGCTCTGCCCCTTGCCGGAGGAGCTCATCACCGGTTTGACCACGCAGGGGAGGCCGATGGCCTCGACGGCGGCCACAAACTCCTCCTTGCTCTGGGCAAAGCGGTAGGCAGAGGTGGGCAGCCCCAGGGTTTCGGCGGCGAGGCGACGGATCCCCTCCCGGTTCATGGTGAGCTGGGTGGCGCGGGCATTGGGCACCACCTTGACCCCTTCCTGCTCCAGGGCGGCCAGGGTGTCGGTGGCGATGGCTTCAATCTCGGGGATGATGAGGTCGGGCTTGACCTCGGCCACCAGGGCGTGCAGGGCGGCACCATCCAGCATGTCCAGCACGCGGGCCTGGTGGGCCACCTGCATGGCGGGGGCGTTGGCATAGCGGTCGGCGGCGATCACCTCGATACCGAGCCGCTGCAGCTCGATGGCGACCTCCTTGCCGAGTTCGCCTGATCCCAGCAGCAGGGCGCGGGTCGCAGTGGGGCGGGTGGCGGTTCCAAACATCTGATCTCTCCTGAGGTCGGTGGTCAGCAGGGCTGATCCGGGTGAGCAAAAAAAGAGGCACGCATGGCGTACCTCAGGAAGTGGGTGGGTGGGCGCGCTGCTCCAGATGGGTGAGCAGGGTGATGGCGCCGATGATGATGGCCGCCCCCAGCCACAAGCGACCGGGGGGCGCCCAGCCAAATACCAGCCAGCCGCCCAGCACGTTCATGGGCAGCTTGGCAAAATCAAAAGGTTGCACGAAGGAGGCCTCCGCCACGCTGTAGGCGCGGGCGATGGACATCTGGGCCAGTGCCGACAGTACGCCCGAGGCGGCCACCAGCAGCCACTGGGTTTCGCTCGGCCACTGCCATTCAGGGATCGCCAGCATGGCGTTGAACGGGGTGCTGAAGACGAGCAGGTAGACGACGATGGTGTGGGACGACTCGCTGGCCGCCTGATAGCGCACCAGCAAGGAGTAGCCTGCCCAGAAGAGGGCGGCCGCCACCGGCAGCAGGGAGGCCAGGGTGAAGTCGTCGGTCCAGGGGGCCAGGATCAGCATGGCGCCGACAAACCCCGCCAGGGTCGCGAGAATGCGGGCCCGGCTCACCTGCTCTTTGAGAAAGAGGGCTGATCCCAGGGTGGCAAACAGGGGGGAGGTCATCAAGAGCGCGATCCCCTGCCAGATGGGGACGGGGACCGCCAGGGCCCAGAGCCAGAACTGGATGCCGGTCACCGCCAGGGCGACCCGCAGCAGGTGCAGGCGCTGCTGGTTCGTCATCAGGGACTGGCGCAGACCGTGGCGCACCAGCCAGGGCAGCAGGCAGACCAGGGCTATCAGATATTGGTGAAAGGCGACCTGGGTCGAGGGGAGGCCGAGCGTGAAGCTGACATACTGGCTCAGGCTGTTGACGGCGGCGAAGCAGAGGCCTGCCACCATCATCCAGACGGCGCCGGCAAAGGGGGAGTGCCTGCGGGAGGAGGTCATGAGATCCGGATCACGTACAAAAAGTGCGGCGGATCATAACGGCAATCGTTTGTCATGCCAAGGGTGCGGAGTTTGATGAGCCCCTCTCTGTCGAGGAAATGCACAGACATCAAATTTTTTGAATGACTTGAGCATCTATTTTCGCTATCAGGCTTTAATGCCAGTCTTTATAGTGACCTCCATCGACAGCCTGGCTGTTCAATTGACAATCAAATGGAGTTTCACCATGGCCAATATCCTCGTTCTGAAGTCCAGCATCCTGGGCCAGTATTCCCAATCCAACGCCCTGATCGACGGCTACCTGGCCGAGCGCCAGGGTGACACCATCCAGGTACGCGATCTGGCGACCCTGAACCTGCCGGTGCTGGACGGCGAACTGGCCATGGGCCTGCGTGGTGGCGAGAACCTGAACGAGCGTCAGCAAGCGGTGCTGGCGCAGTCCGACGAGCTGGTCGCCGAGCTCAAGGCGAGCGATCTGGTGATCATCGCGGCCCCCATGTACAACTTCAACATCCCGACCCAGCTGAAAAACTGGATCGATCTGGTGGCCCGTGCCGGCGTAACCTTCCGTTACACCGAGACCGGTCCGGTCGGCCTGGTGGAGAACACCCGCGCCCTGGTGGTCAGCCCCCGTGGCGGCATGCACGTGGGCAATGCCACCGACCTGGTGACCCCCTACATGCGTACCGTGCTGGGCTTCATCGGCATCAACGAAGTGGACTTCATCTATGCCGAAGGCATGGGCATGGGGCCGGAGGCGCAAGCCAAGGGGATCGAGCAGGCCAAGGAGCAGCTGGAAACCCTGGCTTACTGATGCCACTCGGGGTCTTGGCCCCCAGTATCCTGAAACAACAACGCAGCCCTCGGGCTGCGTTGTTGTTTTTGCTCAGGCATCACGCTCTGGCGTCGTTATTCGCGCAGGAAGTGGCGGCAGCCGCTGCCGACCATCAGAAAGACCGCCACCAGGGAGGCCAGCAGCAGGGTGGTGAGCCACTGCTCGGCGCTGCTGGGGACCTGGGGGAGGAAGAGGCTGATCACCAGCAATGTGCAGAGGGTGATCAGGCTGGTTGGTCGAATGAGGCGCATCATGGGTCATCCTTGGCTGCGGGTGGTGAACGAGAGGCTAACCGCGGTCTGTGACAACAAGATGTATCCATACCTCTTGCGAACATCAACGGACCGGGTAGCCACCACCTTAGCAGCTTTTGCCGACGGAGCCAGCGGCATGGGTCGGGTTGTGATCCGGATCCCTATCTGAACTGCTTCTGATCTTCCTGATAGTGAAAATCGCCACTGGCCAGCCTGGCAACCAGGGCCTCTTTATCGAGATCCTGCGCCCGGCAGAGATCATCGAGATCCTCGTAGTGATCACGCAGCTGCATGTTGACCAGGCTCAGCAGCATGTTGACATCCATGGTGGCAAAGTTGTTCAGCTTCATGAGGGTTGCTCGTTGTCCAGCAGGTGAAGTTGTTCGATGGCATCGCTGACGCTCTGCAGGTGCAGGCGAATGCTCTGGCGCGCCTCGGCCGGCAGATAGTCGGTGAGGGTGTGCTGCCAGCTTCCCGCCTCCGTCTTGAGCTGCTGGAACAGGGTGAGCCCCGCCGGGGTGAAGGAGACCAGGCTGATGCGCTTGTCCTGCACGCTGTTCTCGGTGAACAGGATGCCTTTCTCCACCAGACGATGGATCTCGCGGGAGATCCGTACCTTGTCCATGCCGCTCGCCTCCACCAGTTCCTTCTGGCTGATGGGGTAGTGGGGGCCGAGCACCATCATCAGGCGCCACTGGGGTACGGTGAGTTGGTACCGCTGCTGATAAAACTGTTCAAAGGTATCGCGCACCATCTCAGCGGCGTGAACCAGCTGATAAGGAGGGTAGTGCGCGAGCAGCTCAATGATCTTCGACATATGACATCCTGCTGTGGCGGCTGCATCGGGTGCAGTTTCTCTTGATACTTTGGCCTTGATGATACGTAACACAGGGGCATTTGTCTGACCAGTCACCAGAAAAATGTGCGTTTGCGCACGTGTTCTGTCATCGAATCGGCAATTGGGGTCTCAACTGGCCTGCTTGCCCGCACTCTTTCGCAGCCATATCAAAGCGTTGTGGGTCAGCCAGGCCTCGCGACTCTGCAAGGCGTAGAGCGCCGCCTCGTCACGGCTGCCTCCCTGCCAGCGGCGAGGCTCCTGCTTGGGCAAGCGGCGCTGGCCCAGCAAAGTGGCGGGCACATGGGGATTGACCCCCATTGCCGCCGCCAGATGAGGGCGCGCCGCCGTTTCCCCTTCGCAGACAAAGCTCATCAAGGCCTTGTTGTAGAGCAGCCAGCAGGAGGCTTCATCAAAGCGCACCAGCAGTTGTTGCAGGGCATCCCACTCCCCTTGCCAGGCATAGAGGGTGGAGAGGGGGTGGCGGCAAGCGGGCTCGTCGGCGCGGCAGAGTGCGAGCAGGGCCAGGTACTCATCCCGTGCCTGCCCAAGCTGCCCAAGTCGCAGCAGGCAATCGGCTCGACCGGCCCTGGCCGCGATCAGAGGGCGTGCCTCGGGGACCTGCCAGCCATGGCCCGCGTGGGCTTGCCAGAATGCCTCATCGAACAGGAGGTTGGCATCGGCAATGATGCGCTCGAACCAGCCAAGGCGAGCGAGGGGATCGCGGCTCTCTGCCGCCAGCTCGAACCACTGCTGCCACTGGCGAGTCTGCTCGTTGTCCAGGGACGGGCTCTCTTCAGGCTCGGCCTCGTAGTGATCCTGGCCGAGCAGGAGGTTGAGGGCCGTCTTCATCTGCTGGCGTTGACGCTTGCAAAAATCGAGGAAGGGGAGCTCGCTGGCCGCAGCCTGGTGCAGCATCATGGCCATGGGCTTGTCGCGAAACAGGCAGAGCTCGGCCACCAGGCTGAAGCGATGGCGGGTCGCCGGATCGTTCAGATCGGTCGGCGCCGGCCAGCAGGCCACCCCCTGACTGAAGCCATAGCTCCATTGGCCCAGAGGATGGCGCTTGTCAAACACCTGCTCCGGGTTGTCGGTAGAGAGGCGACACTGGCTCGGCAGGGCCAGCTGCGCGTCGTCGGCCTGGGCTTCCAGCTCGGCGATCAGGTGATGCAGCGCCTCGGCACTCTTCTCGTCCAGCGCTGCATCATGAGGCAGCAGGCCGGCCAGCGGATCTTGCCAGTCGGGGGCAACGGGCCCCGCCAGACGGGCGCACAGGAAGCCGTGCAGGGCGGGGTAACTCATCTCCTGCTGGCTGTGGGTCTGGATCCATCTTAAATGCGAAAGGGGACTCCCTCCGACGTAGGTGGGAGGGGAATTTCGCCGGGGCGTCAGCCCCGCTGGTTTTGAATGTATTGCTTGATCACCTCCAACGGTGCTCCGCCGCAAGAGCCCGCAAAGTAAGAGCGTGACCAGAGTACGGGTTTGCTGTAAGCACCTCTCAAGTCCAGAAATT